>DASZUW010000421.1:0-5169 GCA_035547475.1 Solirubrobacterales bacterium | reverse complement strand
CCGTCGTGGAGGTCGCGGGCGATGCGCCGCCGCTCGGCGTCGCCCGCCTCGACCAGGCGCGCGCGCGAGGCGCGCAGCTCGACCGCGAGGCGCTCCCGGTCGAGCGCCAGGCCGACGACGCGGGCGGCGTCCCGCACCTCGTCGGGCCGGTTCAGCAGGGTGGCGTCGTAGACGATCGCGCCGATCGTCTCGCCGCCGAGCTCGACCGGGGCGACGCCGCGCCCGTCGCTCGCCGCCGGGGGGATCGTGGCGACGCCCGCCGAGTTGACCCAGCCCTGCTCGCCGGGGACGCGGAAGAGGAGCCGGACGCTGTCGTCGCCGAGGGTCGCGCGGAGGAGCTCGGAGAGCTCGGTGCGGCCACCGTCGCCGAGCAGCCAGCCGAGCTCGTCGGCCTCGCCCGTGCGCGCGAACCCGCCGCGCGAGGCGGCGACCAGGAACGCCACCGGCACCAGGCCGAGCACGCAGAGCTGGATCGCCGACAGGGTCACCTGGTCGGAGACGACCTCGCGCAGGGTGGAGCTGATCGGGATCAGGACGACGGCGGCGATGCCGTAGACCGAGAGCGGCGCGAGCACGCGCCGCTTGGCCGGCGGCATGGCGCGCAGCCGGCGGGCGAGGAGGGCGCCGGTGGACAGCACGACCAGCACCCCGAACGAGCGCTGCACCCAGTGACCGGCGTCGGCGAGGTCGGGCCGGTCGGCGACCGAGAGCGGTCCGCCGGGGGCGAACAGGTAGAGCGGCACCTGGCCGACGAGGGCGACGAGGTAGGCGCCGATCGCGGTCGCGCGGGCGGCGCGGGTCCGCAGTCGGCCGGAGGGGAAGGCGAGCAGCAGGTGGATGACGAGGGCCAGCGGCACGGTGGCGAAGATCAGCCCGATGGCGACCAGCGACTCGATTTCCGCGTTGGCCAGGCCGGCGAGCAGCCAGGCGAAGGAGCCCGCGCTCATCAGCAGGCCCATGGCGCTGCCCGGGCGGCGCAGCCAGGCGAAGGCGCCGGCCACGGCGTAGGCCCAGGCGGTGGCGACGAAGAGCGAGGCGGCCCAGCCGCGGGGCGGGCCGGGCCCGGTGTAGAAGAGGGCGAGCTCGATGAGGCCGAGGAGGAGCGCCGCTCCGGCCACCTGGGTGGCGCCGAGCACCAGGTTCAGGCGCCGGGTCGGCAGCGCGAGGGTGCCGCTCTGTCGCTCGTCGGGCACGGCGGCAGATTGACAGAGGGCAGAGCGCCCTGGATGTGGACCTAGGTCCATTCCGGTGCGGGCCCGCGCATGGAAGGATCGCTCGCATGGGCACCCCGAACCCGGCCCCGCGACGCGGCCTTTCCGCGATCCTCGCCCTCGGCCTCCTCCTCGTCCTCGCCGCGCCGCTCGCCGTCCTCCCGGCCTCCGCCGGCGCCGCCGAAGGCGCCTGCCCGGCCGGCCGGGTGCGCGTCGCCGACGGTTGCGTGACCCCCGCGACCGCCCGCCGGCACGTCGAAGGGATGGTCCGCGCGGCGATGTCGGAACTGGGCCTGCGCTCGACCATCATCCAGCTCGAAGCCGGCGACGAGACGATCCTCGACCGCGGCTTCGGCAACTCGATGAAGGGCGTGCACGCGAACCCGCGGATGTACTGGCGGATGGGCTCGATCGCGATCCCCTACCTGATCGACCTCCTCCTGCAGCTCCAGGACGAAGGGAAGCTCTCGCTCGACGAACCGCTCGCCAACTACCGGCCGAACTTCCCCGAGTCGAAGGAAGTGACGCTGCGGATGCTCGCCAGCGTCACCTCCGGCTACCCCGACTTCATCCAGGAGAACGAACCGTTCCAGAACCTCCTCTTCGAGGACCCCTTCCGCCAGTGGACGCCCGACGAACTCATCCACTGGGCCTTCACCCTGCCGCCCGCCTGCAAGCCGCTGACCTGCTTCCACTACGCCCACACCAACTTCGCGATCCTCAGCCAGGTGATCTCGCAGGTGACCGGGAAGTCGATCAGCCGCCTGATCCGCGAACGGGTCTTCGAGCCGCTCGGCCTCCACCACACCCAGATCTCCCGCTACCCGGCCTTCCCTGGCCCCGCCCTCCACGCCTATACCGGCGAACGCGGCTTCTACGAGGACTCCACCTTCTGGAGCCCTTCCTGGACGATCGGCGCGGGCACGGTCATGGCCGCCCCGATGGCCGAAGTCGTCCGCGGCTTCCGCGCCATGGCCAAGGGCGCCCTGATCTCCAGGCGCTCCAACCGCGAACGCATCTCGCCCGCCAACACCGCCCACCTCAAACCCTTCACCCCCGGCCTCTTCTACGGCATGGGGATCGACATCTCCCACGGCTGGCAGTTCCAGAACCCCTTCCTCAATGGCTACACCGGCATCGCCGCCTACCTGCCGGCCCAGAACCTCTCCCTCGGAATCGTCACCACCCAGCAGCCCCGCAGCGCGGCGAACGGCGTCCCCAACGCCTCGATCCTGTTCAGCGAGCTCACCGCCTACCTGAGCCCCGCCCACGAGGTGAATTTCCCAGGGCTCTAGTCCGTGGGCCGCCGGCCTGAAACCTCGGGGCCGGCCCGCTCCAGGGCGGGATCCGGCCCCCAGCGGAGGGGGTGGGATTCGAACCCACGGGACGCCGTAGGACGCCCAACGGCTTTCAAGGCCGCCGCATTCAACCGCTCTGCCACCCCTCCTGAGGCTGATTGGATGGTGGCATGCGCCGCCTCCTCGTGCTCGCCTCGGCGATGGTCTTCCTCGACCTGACCTTCTTCACGGCCATCGCGCCGTTGCTGCCGGAATACGTCGACGACCTGCACATGTCGACGGCGCAGGCGGGGATCCTGTCGGCGGCGTACGCGGCGGGGACGCTGGCGGCGTCGCTGCCGGGCGGCTACGTGGCGAGTCGGTTCGGGCCGCGGCGGACGGTGATCGTCGGGCTCTGCGGCCTCGGCTTCGCCAGCCTGCTCTTCGGCGTCCTCGACTCGCCTTGGCCGCTCGACGCGGCGCGCTTCATCCAGGGGGTCGCCGGGGCGCTGATCTGGTCCGGCGCGCTGACCTGGATCATCAACAGCTACCCGGAGGAGCAGCGGGGCCAGGTGATCGGCACGGCGCTCGGCACCGCGGTGGCCGGGTCGCTGATCGGCCCGGCGCTGGGGGCGCTGGCGGGCTCGATCGGCACCGAACCGGTCTTCACCGCCGTCCTCGTCGTCGCGCTCGGGCTCGCCTTCCTGGCCTCGCGCTTCCCCGACACGGTGGTGCGGGAAAACCAGCCGCTCGGCGAGGTCCTCGGCTGCCTCGTCGACCGCCCGGTGGTCGAGGCGGCGATCTTCGTCAGCTCCCCCTCGCTGATGTTCGGCGCGATCGACGTCCTGCTGCCGCTGCGGGTCGACGACCTCGGCGGCGGCCACGCGCTGATCGCGGTCGGCTTCATCGGCGGCGCGGCGATCGAGTCGGTGCTGGCGCCGCTCGCCGGGCGGATGTCGGACCGGATCGGGCGGCGCGCGCCCTACATCCTCGGGATGGCGGTCTGCGCGGTGTCGATGGTGTTCTTCGCGCTCGCCGACTCGCTGGCGACGGTGATCGTCTCCCTGCTGATCACCTCGCTCGGCTCCGGCCTCTGCTTCGCGCCCGCGATGACGCTGATCTCCGACGCCGCCGAGGCCAGCGGCCTGCACCAAGGCTACGCGGTCGGCGTCACCAACATGGCCTGGGCGGCGGCGCAGGTGCTGGGCGGGGTGGCCGGCGCGGCGATCGCCGGGGTGACCGGGGACGGCGCGCCGAGCATCGCGATCGCCGTGCTCCTGGTGGCGACGATCGTCTACGCGTTCCGCGCGCTCGGGCCGGAGCCGGTCCCGGCGGAGACGTAAGAATGCACCGATGATCCGGGGAGGCCAGTGGTCCAACTGGGCGGGCGACCAGCGCTGTCGGCCGGCGCGGATCCTCGCCCCGCGCTCGCGCGACGAGCTCGCCGAGGCGCTCGGCGCGGCGGCGGCCGCGGGGGAGAGGGTCAAGGTCACGGGATCGGGCCACTCGTTCACGGAAGCCGCGATGACCGAGGCGACGATGGTGCGCCTCGACGCCCTGCGCGGGGTGATCGACGCCGATCGCGAGAGCGGCCTCGTCAAGGTCGGTGCCGGGACCGTCCTGCGGGACCTGAACGAGGAGCTCGCCGCGCTCGGGCTCGCCCTGGAGAACCTCGGCGACATCGACGCGCAGACCGTCGCCGGTGCGATCTCGACCGGCACCCACGGGACCGGCGCGGGCTTCGGCAACATCTCCGCGCGGGTCGAGGGGGTGGAGCTGGCGCTCGCCGACGGCAGCGTCCGCGAGCTCACCGCGGCGAGCGAGCCGGAGCTGCTGCGCGCGGCGCGGATCGGGGTCGGCGCCCTCGCCGCGATCGCCGCGGTGACGATCCGCTGCGTCCCGGCCTTCACGCTGCGCCGCGTCGACTCGGCCCACAAGCTCGCCGACGTCCTCGACCGCTTCGACGAGCTCGCCGCGCGCAACGACCACTTCGAGCTCTTCACCTTCCCCTACTCCGACCGCGCCCTGGTGCTGGAGCGCAACCGCACCGCCGCGCCGCCGAAGCCGAAGAGCCGCGCCGTCGCCCTGCTGAACGACGTGCTGCTGGAGAACTGGGCGCTCGAGGCGCTGGCGGCGACCGGCAAGGCGCTGCCGCGGACGATCCCGGCGCTGGCGCGGTTCGCCGGGCTGGTGGCCACCGGCACCACCAACCAGGACCGCAGCGACCGGATCTTCGTCAACCGGCGCAACGTCCGCTTCACCGAGATGGAGTACGCGGTCCCGCGGGCCGACGGCCCGACCGCGCTGCGCCGCGTGATCGACTGGGTGCGGAGCAACCGCTATCCGGTCTTCTTCCCGATCGAGGTACGCGTCGCGGCCGGCGACGACGCCTCCCTCAGCGCCGCCCACGGACGCGACACCGCCTACATCGCCGTCCACCAGTACCGCGGTATGGAGTGGCGCCCCTACTTCGAGGCGGTCGAGTCGATCATGGACGACTACGAAGGCCGCCCCCACTGGGGCAAGCGCCACTTCCAGACCGCCGCCACCCTGGCCCCGCGCTACCCGAGGTGGCCCGAGTTCCAAGCCGCCCGCGACGCCCTCGACCCCGCCCGCACCTTCACCAACGATTACACCGAGCGCGTCCTGGGCCCCTGACGTTGATGGGCCGAAAAGTCCTC
>DASZUW010000420.1:0-1781 GCA_035547475.1 Solirubrobacterales bacterium | reverse complement strand
GGCCGGTGCCGGCCATGATCACGGGCCGCTCCGCGCCGGCCAGGAGCGCCGCCGCCTCCTCGACCCCCTCCGGCGCGGCGGCCTCGGGCACGGCGGCCGCGGGACTCTCGTACTCGGCCTCGGAGAAGACGACGTCCATCGGGTAGTCGACGAAGGTCGGGCCGCTCGGCGCGGCGGCTGCGGTGTCGAGGGCGGCGGCGGTAAGCGCGGCGATCGCGTCGGTCCTCTTCGCCGTCTCGGCCGACTTCACCAGCGGCGCGACGAACGGAAGGTGGTCGATCTCCTGCAGCGACCCCGACCCCCACCGCATCTCCGGCGCCCGCCCGCCCAGCACCACGACCGGGGAGTTGTTCGACTGCGCGCCCGCGATCGCGCTCATCCCGTTGGTGACGCCCGGCCCCGCCGTCAGCGCCGCCACCCCGACCCCGCGCGTCGCCTTGGCGATCCCCTCGGCGGCGAAGGCGGCGGTCTGCTCGTGGCGGACGTCGAGGATCCGGATCCCCTCCGCCTTGCACCCGTCATAGATGGAGAACAGGTGGCCGCCGGAGAGCGTGAACAGCGTGTCCACCCCGCGCGACTTCAGGACTTTGGCGACGATCCGCCCCCCGTGGTCTCCCATGACTCGCCCATCCTATATGTGACACGGAATGGTGTAGTGCCCGGGGCGGGACTCGAACCCGCGAACCGCGGAAGCGGTAGCGCCTTTTAAGGGCGCCGCGTTTACCAGTTTCGCCACCCGGGCCAGGCGATGGTATCCGGCGCGAAGCGCTGCGGGCACAGCATGGAAAACCGCTCCCAGCGTGCAAAAAGGCGTGCGCCGGCCCGTAAAAGGGCCCTAAAAGTTGGAGAACCGCAACTCGGCCGTTGTTACCGTGTCCTCAAGAGCACCGGACCAACGCCTTCCCTGGAGGGGGATCTTGGAGGCATCAGCACTAACTCACGCCAGTCGCCGCGGGCTTCTCGCCCGTAAGTCGCCGCTGCTGAAACTGCAGGGGGACGAGAAGTTGATCGCCATGGCCCGGAGCGGGAACCCGAGCGCCTTCGAGATGATCGTCGACCGCTACCAAGGCCGGCTGCTCGGCTTCTGCCGCCAGATGCTCGGCTCGACCGAGGACGCCGAGGACGTCCTGCAGGAGGTCTTCGTCAACGCCTACCGGGCGATGCTCGCCGACGAGCGTGAGATCAATCTGCGCCCCTGGCTCTACCGGATCGCCCGTAACCGCTGCCTCAACCACCTGCGCAGACCGAGCGCCGACGCGCAGGAATCGATGGACATGGTCCCCGAGGTCGACGCCGCGTCGACCGCCGAGAAGGTCCACAACCGGGAGGAGTTCCGGCAGATCATCTCCGACGTCAACAAGCTGCCGGAGACGCAGCGCTCGGCGCTCTTGCTGCGCGAGATGGACGCGCTCTCCTACGAGGAGATCGCCGATGCGATGGAGACGACGGTGCCGTCGGTCAAGTCGCTTTTGGTGCGGGCGCGGATCTCGCTCGCCGAGGCGAGCCAGGCGCGCCTGCTGACCTGCGGCGAGGTCCGGGTCGAGCTCTCCGAAGCGGCCGAGGGCCTGCGCAAGGTCTCCGCCCCGGTGCGCCGCCACGTGCGCGAGTGCGAGGACTGCGCCGACTTCCGCTCCCAGATCCGCTCCAACGAGAAGCTGCTGGCGGCGCTCTTCCCGGTGCCGGCGCTGCTTGCGTTCAAGGGCTTCATCGCCTCCAAGCTCGGGCTCGGCGGCGGCTCCGCCGCGAGTGGCGCGGCGGCGGGCGGCGGCGCGGCCGCCGCG
>DASZUW010000419.1:0-5219 GCA_035547475.1 Solirubrobacterales bacterium | reverse complement strand
TAGACGGTCCTGTTCGCGCCTTCGATCGTCTCCCGCAGTACCCGCTCCGGCGGCGCCTCGGGCAGCGGGTGGTCGAAGGCCTCGACGACGGTCTTCGAGGCGACCTCCCCGGCCCGCGCCCCGCCCATCCCGTCGGCGATCACGAAGAGCGGCGCGCGGACGAAGACCGAGTCCTCGTTGGCGCTGCGCTGGCGGCCGGTGTCGGTCGCGTAGGCCTGGTCGGTGATCCGCAGCATCCTCTACCCCAACCCGGTCGCGGTCACGAAGCCTCGAAGCGGAAGACGGTGTCGCCGATCTGGATCGTGTCGCCGTCGACCAGCTCCGCCTCCCCGTCCAGCGCCGTCCCGTTCAGCAGGGTGCCGTTGGTCGAGTTCATGTCCTCGACGAAGTGGCGCCCTTCGCGCGAGAACAATCGCGCGTGGATGCCGGAGGCGTAACGGTCGTCGATCTGCACGTCGGAGTCCTTGGAGCGGCCGATCGTGAGGCCGCCGATCAGGTCGAAGCGCTCGTCGCGGGTGAGGCCGCCGCCGCGCTCGGCGATCAGCCAGGCGTCGTTGCCGCGCTGGACCTCCGCCGGGGCGACCGCGGCGTGGAAGCCGGTCGCGTCGGGGGCGGGCGCCGCGGTCCGCCGCAGGTCGCGGAAGGCGCTCCGCGCGATCACCAGCAGGAACAGGAAAAGGACGGCCAAGAAGCCGAATTTCAGCGCGGTTGAAAGGGGGTCGTAGGCCATCGTTGCGCACCTTACGGAGCGGGCCTGAGGGCAGGCCGCACCTGGTCGGTCTATTGCTCGACGTCGAACAGGAAAGTGGTGGTGCCGACCGTCACCTGGTCGCCCGGACGCAGGCGGGTGGAGGAGACGCGGCGGCCGTTCACCTTGATCCCGTTGGTCGAGCCGAGGTCGACGATCTGCCAGTCGCCCGAGTCGGAGCGGCGCAGCTCGGCGTGACGACGGGACACGTTGGGGTCGGAGAGCACGCACTCGGCGGACTTCGAGCGGCCGATCGTCGCGCGCGGGCCGTCGAAGACGTAGCGGCGGTCGTCCAGGGAGATCACCGCGCGGGTCGAGACCAGCGCCCGCACCGACTGCTCGGGTTGTTTGGGCCGCCGGCGGTCGCGCTCGCGGACCGCCGAGTAGACCATCGTGTGGCCCTCTTCGCCCTGCCGCGGCGCCTCGCCCTCGCGCACCGGCGCCTTCACCATGCGCGGCTGGATGCCGAACTCGCCGAGGCGCAGGCGCTCGTCGGTCTGGAAGCCCACCGCGGGGCGGGTCAGCAGGTCGTAGCCCCGCCGACGGGCGTGCTCCAGCAGGTAGCCGGAGAGCTCCTGCTCCAGCGAGCGCTCGTAGCCTTCGAGCTTCGCGCGGTCCTGCCGCGAGAGGAAGACCGTGTACTCGTTAGGGACGTAGACGCGCTGCACCGAGGCGGTCTTGTGGGCGTCCATTTCCTTGGCCAGCTTGCGGGCGAGTTCGACCGGCTGGACCTCGGAGCTGAAGGCGCGCGAGAACACCCCCTCGACGAGGCCTTCGATCCCGGACTCCAGTTTGCGCAGGATGGCTATGGGGACGGTTCCTTTGTGGACGCCTTCGTCATGGCAGGGTCAAGCCTCCGCGTCTGCGGAGAGTCCGCAGATTCTAGGGGAGCAGGGTCCCATGGCCGACCACGAGGACCGCGCCGAGCGCGGCGGCGATCCCGAGCGCGCCGAGCCGCAGGCCGACGCGGCGCGAGGCGCCCGCCGGGTGGTCGGCCAGGTAGTCGAGCGACTCCTCGATCACGGTTCCGAGCTCCTCCAGCGACGGGCGATGGCGGGGGCGCGGGTCGAGGCAGGCGTCGATCTCCGCGGTCAGCTCGCGCGGCAGGTCGGGGCGCAGGCGGTGCAGGGGGCGGGCGCGGCGGCCGATCGAGCGCACGGTGGCGACCGCGTTGCCGCGCCGGTGCGGGTTCTCGCCGCTCCAGCACTCGTACAGGGTGAGGTCGAGCGAGTAGACGTCGGCCTCCGGGCCCGCCTCGCGTCCCTCGGCCTGCTCCGGGGACATGTAGGCGAGCGTGCCGACCACGTCGCCGGTCGCGGTCAGCCCGGCCGCGTCGGCGACCAGGGCGATGCCGAAGTCCATCAGCTTCGCCCGCGGCTGCCCGTCGACGACCTGCACGTTCTGCGGCTTGATGTCGCGGTGGACGACGCCGCGCGAGTGGGCGTGGTCGAGGGCTTCGCAGAGGTCGGCGCCGATCTCGCCGATCTCGCGGTCGGAGAGGACGTCCTCGGCGGCGAGCCGCGCCAGCGTGTCGCCCTCCACGAGCTCGGAGACGAGCAGCGCGTTGCCGTCCTCCTCCCCCATCTCGTACAGGGTCACGATGCCCGGGTGGTTGAGGCGGGCGGCCGCCTGCGCCTCGCGCAGGACGCGGCGCCCGGCCTCACCGCGCTGCTCGATCGCCTTCACCGCGACCGGCCGCTCCAGCCGGCCGTCCCAGGCCTCGTAGACGACGCCGAACCCGCCGCTGCCGATGCGGCGCTCGATCAGAAAGCGATCAAGTACGAGTGAGCCGACCAAAGCAAGTTCCTCTTCGCCGGCCGATCCCTCCCTCCTGCCGGATATCGTTGGGAAAATGGCACCGTGAGCGGGGAGAAACGGTGACCGCGCGCAGCGGGTCGCCATACTCCCCCGCCAGCCGAAACCCGTCCCCGGAGAGCCGCCCCTTGGAGTACTCGAGTTCCAGCGGCACGAGCCGACGATCGCGTCGGCCGCGCCGTCGCCCCGAACGCCAGCAGATCATGCTGCGGCGCCTGCTCGCGCTGGGCGGGGCGCTCGTCGTGCTGATCCTGATCGTGCTGGGCGTGAAGGGGTGCCTGGACGCGCGGGCGCGGAGCGAGCTCTCCGACTACGCGCGCGACGTCAAGCAGATCGTGATCGAGACGGGCCAGACCAGCAAGGACTTCTTCGGCAAGCTCGAAGAACCCGGCGACCTCTCGGTCACCGAATTCACCGGCCAGGTCGACGCCGACCGCAGCGCGATGACCAACTACGAGACGCGGGTCGACGGGCTGAGCCCGCCCGGCCCGCTGAGCGGTGCCCAGCGGTCCCTCGAACTCGCCTACACCCTGCGCGCCGCGGCGATGGAAAAGATCGCCGACAAGATGCGGACCGCGCTCGGCGAAGCGGGCGCGGCGCGGGCGACGGCGGCGATCGCCAAGCAGATGCAGACCCTGCTCGCCGCCGACGTGATCTACGAATCGGTGGTGCGGCCGGAAATCGACGTCAAGCTCGGCGACGAAGGGATCGAGGGCAGCGACGTGCCGAAGAGCAGCTTCGTCCCCGACGCGACCAAGTGGCTGGACGATGCGGAAGTGGCAAGCGCGCTCGGGGCGGTGAGCGGGTCGAGCGGCGGGGCGCCGAGCCCCGGCGTCCACGGCCTGGGGCTGGTCGGGACCAGCATCGGCGGGGTCGAACTCGCCTCCGAATCGACCAGCTCGGTGGCGGTCGAAGGCACGCCGGAAATCGAAGTGACCGTCCAGAACCAGGGTGAATCCACCGAGAACGGCGTGACCGTGGTGGTCGTCGCGAACGGCAAGGAAACGACGCAGGAAATCCCGGCCCTCGAAGCGGGTGCCGAAGAAACCGCCGTGGTGCCCCTGACGCCCGCCCCGAAAGGGGAAACGGAACTCGAAGTCAAGGTCGAACCGGTGCCCGGGGAGCAGTTCACCGACAACAACGAAGCGACCTACACCGTCATCTTCGAATAGTTTGGCCGGTGTGCGGATCGCTTATCTCGGACCGGCGGGGACGTTCACCGAGGACGCCCTGAACGAAGCGCTCGGCGGCGCCGAGTTCGAGCCGCTGCGCACCGACACCGTCTTCGACGCGATCCAGGCGGTGATCGACGGCGACGCCGACCGGGCGCTGGCGCCGTACGAGAACTCGATCGAGGGCTCGGTCCGCGGCACCCTCGACATCCTCGCCTTCGACGCGCCGGACGTCTCGATCGTCGGCGAGCACGACTACCCGGTGCGCCAGCACCTGATCACCCGCGACGGCATCGAGCTGGATCAGGTCGAGGCCGTCCTCTCCCACCAGCAGGGCCTCGCCCAGACCGCCCGCTTTTTGCGCGAGAACCTGCCGGGCATCGAACTGCGCAGCGTCAGCAGCACCGCGGCGGCGGTGCGGATGGTCTCCGAGTCGCCGCGCCCCTGGGCGGCGGTCGGCTCGCGCGCGGCGGCGGCGCTCTACGGCTGCCGGATCCTCCGCGAGGGCATCCAGGACGAGCAGAACAACGTCACCCGCTTCGTCTGGCTGGCGCCGGAAGGCACCGAGCCGCCCGCCGGCGAGCGCTGGAAGACCTCGCTGATCTTCAACGAGCTCGGCGACGACCGTCCCGGCGCCCTGGTCGACGCGCTGGCGGAGTTCTCCTCCCGCGGGATCAACCTCTCGCGCATCGAGTCGCGCCCGCAGCGCTCGGAACTGGGCCGCTATCTCTTCTTCTGCGACCTCGACGGCAAGCTCTCCGACGAGCCTGTGGAGGCGGCGATCGCGGCCCTGCGGACGAAGGCCGAATCGGTCCGGATCCTCGGCAGCTATCCGATCATCTGAGCCCCCGAGCGGCGGTCGGCCGAGGGGCCGCTTCCCGACCCGCTTACAATTCCCGCACCATGGCCAGGGTGCTGGTGCTCAATGCGACGTATGAGCCGATCAACGTCTGCACTTTGCGACGCGCCGCCGTGCTGCTCCTGAAGGAAAAGGCGGAGCTCCTCGAGCAGCGCCAGGGCGACGCCCTCCACTCCGAGCACATGACGCTCGAGCGCCCCGACGTCATCCGCCTCGTCAACTACGTCCGCATCCCCCGCGAGGCCCACCGCCGCAAGATCACCCGCCGCGCCGTCCTCGCCCGCGACTCCTGGACCTGCCAGTACTGCGGCTCCACCAAGTCCGGCCTCACCGTCGACCACGTCATCCCCCGCTCCCGCGGCGGCTCCTCCACCTGGGACAACATCGTCGCCGCCTGCGCCACCTGCAACCGCAAGAAGGGCAACCGCCTCCCGCGCGAGATCCACATGCACCCCAAAAGTACCCCGAAGGCCCCGGCCCCGACGGTCTTCATCCAGGTCGCGAGCCCGAAGATCCCGGCGAACTGGCAGCAGTACTTACCTCAGGCCGCTTAGGCAGATTCTTCGCGCACGATCCTGGGGTTCCATTCCCGGGCCGCATCGACGGCATTCCTCTGCTCCGTCGC
>DASZUW010000418.1:0-9147 GCA_035547475.1 Solirubrobacterales bacterium | reverse complement strand
GGGCGACACAACCGATGCTGGTCAGGCCTTCGTGGTCGACAGCGAGCCTAGGAGTCAGCCCGTCGCCTTCCCGAGAACCAACCGGCACGGTCGGACGCTGCCGCCGACCGTGGGGCCGACGATGACAGTGAGGCCAGCCTAAGGGGCGGCGCGGCGGGGCGGCGCCAGGCCCGCCGCGCTCCAGCTAATCGAGGTCGAAGTCCTTCGGCGGCTTCTGCTCGAACCAGAGGTCGTCGTCCTCGGGCGCGTCCTCGAGGAAGCGCGGGGTGTCTTCGAGGACGTCCTCGTGGCCCGTTTCGGGGTCGTACTCGGTCTCGGGGTCCTCGTCGGCGACCGCCTCCTCGGCGGGCTGGTCCTCGTACCGGGGCATCGCCAGGTGCTCGTCGGTCGGCGGCAGCGGCGCCTCCAGGGCCTGGTCGAGCTCCTCGGCGAGCCGCTGTTCGTTGAAGAAGTCGAATTCGGCGGAGCCTTCCTCCGGCTCGGCCTCGGCGGGCGGGTGGCCGGCGACCTCGGCGTCGGGGCCGCGGCTCTCGAGCGGCGGCTGCTCGTGGAGCTCGGCCGGCGCGGCGCCCTCGGGGGCGGGCGGCGCGGCCTGCGGCTGCCCCTGGGCGGCGTCGAGGAGCTCCTCGTCGCTGGGGCTCTCCCGCTCCCCGGTCGCGGGCGCGTCGGCGGCGGCCTCCGCCTCCACGTGCGCCTGGACGTCGAACATCTGGGTCGGCTGGTCGGCGATCGCCTCGCGCTCCTCGGTCGTGGGACCGACGTCGGCGACGACCTCGTGCTCGCCCGCGGGATGCTCCTCCTCGTGCTCGCCGGCGTCCTCCGGCGCGGGCGGCTCGTCGAAGAGCGGCGGAGCGTCTTCCTCGTCGGTCGGCGGCGCGGAGAACTGGTCGAAGAAGACGGGCCCCCCCTCGGCGGGAGGCGGGGGCAGGGGCAGGTCGGCGGCGTCGGCCGGGCTCGGCGGCGGCGCGTCGGGCGCGGGCGAGTGCTCGTCCTCGGGCGTGCCCTCGGGCGCGGGCGGCGGCTCCTGCAGGTCGGCGACGTCGGGGCGACGGCCGCTGCGCTGGTGCTCGTCGGCGATCGCGGGAGCGTCGGCGGCGGTCTCGCCCGGCGAGGCCAGGAACTCCGTCGGCGCCTCGGCGAAGGGGGCGACCTCGTCCGGCCGCTGCGGCGGGCCGAACGCCTCGTCCTCGAGCCGTTTCAGCTCCGCGTCGTCGGCGCCGTGGGCGCGCTTCAGTTCAAGGTGCTCGCGTATTGCGTCATCGAGAATGCTCATCGGGGCTCCCCGCTGGGAAGGTTCCAAAGACTAGGCCCTATTCCTTGCCGTTGCTGCCCGCTGGGCGGGACTTCCCAGGCTCCTCCGGTTCCCGCGCGCGACCTTCACACCCGGACCGGGTGCGGCTCGCTCAGTCCTCGCGCCGGTGGACCTCCGTGGCGCGCGCCTGATCGCGCGGGCGGACGACGTCTCGTCGACGGCCACGTGCGAGGGCTGGGCCGCGGCCCACCGGATGCACTCGGCGCTGTAGCCGGCGCCGCCGCGGACCGCCCGCTGCTACTCGCCGGCCCCCGGCCGTCCTCCTGCCGCCTCAGGCCGCGGCCGCCACCAGGGGCTCGGGGGGCGTCGCGAGCCGCGGGCGGGCGAGGCCGCGGAGGAAGGAGGCGGTCGGCTCGTGGTCGCGGTCGCGTCGCGTGAGGACGCCGATGGCGAAGGAGGGTTCGGCGTGCTCGAGCGGGACGAAGCGGACGCCGGGGGCGACGTAGCGGTCGACGACGGAGTCGGGGAGGAGGGCGAGGCCGTCGCCGGAGGCGACCGCGAGGAGGACCTGCTCGACGTCGGGGCGCTCGACCAGGGTGGGCGAGATGCCGGCCCGGTGGCAGGCGGCGAGGATGGAGTCGTAGAAGGGCCGGTTCTCCTCGCGGGGCAGGACGATGATCCGGTCGGGGACGAGGTGCTCGAGCGGCACCGAGGGGCGCGCGGCGCAGGCGTGGCCCGCGGGCAGGGAGGCGACCGTGTGCTGGTCGCCCAGGCGCGTCACCCGCAGGCCCATCCCCGGGGCGGGCAGCGGCACCACCGCCGCGTCGAGGCTGCCGTCGCGGACGCTCTGCACCAGCTCGGTGGACGGGCCGGGGCGGAGCGTCGTCTCCGTGCAGCAGGGCGAGGCGCGGACCGCACGCAGCGCGCGCAGCACCGACGCCGGCAGCGCCGTCGCCGCGTAGCCGACGCGCAGGCGTGCCGCCGCGTTGCAGCGGGCGCTGCGGGCGGAGTCCCGGGCCCGCTCGGCGAGCTGCAGCACGCGCCGCGACTCTTCGAGCATCGCGGCGCCCGCCTCCGTCAGCCTCACCCGGCGCGGCGCCCGTTCCAGCAGCTCGACGCCGAGCTCATCCTCCAGCTTGCGCACCTGCTCGCTGACCGCCGGCTGCGCGACGTGGAGGCGCTCGGCGGCGCGCCGGAAATGCAGCTCCTCGGCGACGGCCACGAAGTACCTCAGGTGCCGTAGCTCCATCGTGTGGTCCTTTCGTCAGTTGGCGACCACACTCTCCTCCCGCGTGCCGCGCCGGTAAATACCCCCGCGCCCGAAAAAACGCTCCGGTCCCCCGCGCGCGCCGTCCGGCAAACCCTACCCGCCGAACTCGGGTTGTCCCTACTCCCACCGGCCCCGCTCGATGAAACGATGCGGTTATGGTCAATCCGGTCCTCGTGGTGGACGACGACCCGGCATTCCTCGCCCTCGCGGCGCAGGTGCTGGTCGGCCTCGGCGTCGGCACCGTGCTGGAAGCCGGCGACGCCGCCACGGCGGCGGCGGTGGCGACAGCCGAGCGCCCGGGCGCGGTCCTCGTCGACCTCGACCTGCCCGACCGCGACGGCCTCGACCTCGCCCGCGAGCTGGTCGAGCTGCCGTGGGGCCCGCGCGTCGTCCTCACCTCGACCGACCGCGAAGCCGGCCGCGCCCTCACCGCGGGCAACGACGACTCCGCCCCCCCGTTCATCGCCAAGGAGGAGCTGGCGGGGGGTGCCCTGCGCCGGGCCCTCCTCGGGGAGTGAGCGTGGTGGCAGCGAGGGTGGCACGCCACACCTCCGCGGGATATTTTTGAGAGCGTGGCCGTGTCCGTCCGCGTCGTGCTCGGAGAGGACGACGTCCTGCTCCGTGAAGGGATCGCCAGGCTTCTCACCGAGGCCGGGTTCGAAGTCGTCGCCCAGGCCGGGGACGCCGAGGACTTCCTGCGCAAGGCGCTCGCCCACCACCCCGACGTCGCCGTCGTCGACATCCAGATGCCGCCGGGGAGCGGCGACGACGGCCTGCGCGCCGCGCTGCGCCTCCGCGACCGCCTGCCGGAGACCGGCGTCCTCCTCCTCTCGCAGTACTACGACGACACCTACGCCCTGGACCTGATCGGCGACAGCGCCGAGGGCGTCGGCTACCTGCTGAAGGAGCGGGTCGGCGACGTCGAGGCGTTCACCGACGCGGTCGCGCGGGTCGCGGCCGGGGGCAGCGCCCTGGACCCCGAGGTGGTGGGCCGGATGCTCGGCCGGCGTCGCCGCGAGGGCCCTCTCGACGACCTCAGCCCGCGCGAGCGCGAGGTGCTGGCCCAGCTCGCCGAGGGCAAGTCGAACCACGGGATCGCCGAGGCGCTCGTGGTCAGCAACGCCTCGGTCGAGAAGCACGTCACCGCGATCTTCCAGAAGCTGGGCCTGGAGACGAGCCCGACCGGCCACCGCCGGGTGCTCGCCGCGCTGACCTACCTGCGCGAGTCCGGCGGGCGCTGAGCCGCCTCGCCCGCCGGCGCGGCCGGGCGGATCGGCTGCCGCGTCTCTCCGACCCGCCGAACGGCCAGCGGTGGCCGATCGCGACGTGGAGGATCACGCCGGCGCCGATCGCGTTCAGGCCGACGTAGGCGATCCACTCTTCGGGCTCGGCGCGGACGAAGCGGATCGCCTCGGCGTAGCCCTTCAGGGCGAGGTAGAGGACGGCGGCCAGGCCCGCGACCGTGAGGAGCGCGGCGAGGCGGGCGCGGGGCGGCGGCATCAGGGCGTCGAGCCAGCCTTCGAAGAGCATCCCGACGACGAGGCCGGCGGCGATGGTCGAGCCGGCGACGGCGGCGACCGCGGCCGGCGCCGCGCCGCACGCCCGCGGGAGGAGGTAGGCGGCGACGCCGCCGACGACGACGGTCGCGTTGGCGAGGAAGAGGCGCGGCGCAAAGGAGCGGACCGACCGGAACGGGCGGCCCTGGTAGACGACGTAGAAGAGGACCTGCAGGGTGCCGATGCAGGTGAGCGCGCCGGCGAAGTCCCCCGGGCTCACCGCCCCTGCGCGGGCGACGAGCGCCTCCCAGAGCACGATCGCCACGATCCACGCCAGCGCCACCGCGGCGACCCCGCCCGCGAAGCGGTTCGCGCCGCGCAGCGGCCATCGCTCCGACACCAGCGTGATCTCCAGCATCGCGACGAAGACGGCCCCGGCCGGCGGCATCGTGTCCGGGAAGATCGCCGCGTGCGCCGGGCCGGCGTCGGGGTCGAAGACGCCGCGCAGGTCGAGGTGGAGGACGATCGCCTGGCCGAGGATCGTGAAGAGGACGCCGGCGAGGGCGACGAGCAGGGTGTCGAGGAGGCCGGTGAGCGGCGGCCGCAGGATCGTCCCCGGCCAGTCGTTCCACCAGAAGGCGATCATCGCGATCGCCGGCAGCGCGAACGTCGACATCGGCCCGAGGACCAGGAGCGAGCGCTCGGGGCCGCCGTAGCCGATGGCGAGCACGACCATCACCGGGATCACCAGCGTGATCCCGGCCAGGCCCAGGGCGGGCTGCCGCGCGAGCCGCGCCGGGCCCACGCTCAGCCCGACGCCGGGGCGGGCGGCGCCGCGGGCGCCGGCTCCATCACCAGCTCCGCCGCCAGCGGCAGCTGGTGAAAGCGGCGGCCGGTGGCGTTGTGGACGGCGTTGGTGATCGCCGCCGCCACCCCGACCTGGCCGATCTCGCCGACGCCCTTGACACCGAGCGGGTTGAAGCCTTCGTCCTCCACCTCGACGAACTCGACGACCACGTCGGGCGCGTCGGCGTTCACCGGCACCAGGTACTCGCCGAGGTTCTGGGCGGCCCAGCGCCCGTGGCGGGGGTCCATCGCGTTCCCCTCCAGCAGCGCCTGGCCGAGCCCCCACAGCATGCCGCCGATCAGCTGGCTGCGCGCCAGCTTCGGGTTGAGGACCCGGCCGGGCGCGAAGGCGCCGACCATCCGCCGCACCCGCACCAGGCCCAGCTCCGGGTCGACCGCCACCTCGACGAACTGGGCGCCGAAGGTGAGCAGGCCGAGCGGCGCCTCGAACGGCGGCGGGCTCCAGCTGCCCTCGGCCTCCGCGTAGCTCATCCGGTTGCGCTCCAGCAGCTCGCCGAAGGCCTCGCCGGTGGCGGGATCGCCGCGGCGCGACAGCCGTCCGTCGGCGACCTCGACGTCGGCCGGCTCGAAGCCGTGGAGCGGCGAGGCTTCGTCGCCCACCGCAAGCCCCACCAGCTTCTCGCGCAGGGCGGTCCCCGCGTTGTGGACGGAGGCGCTCACCATCGTCGCCCCCGCCGAGCCGACCGCGGAGGAGGTGTTAGGGAGGTCGGTGTCGCCGAGCCCGGCGGTGACGGCCTCGAGCGGCACCCCGATCGCGTCGGCGCCGACCTGGGTCATCATCGTCGCCACCCCGGTGCCGAACTCCTGCGTGCTGGTCTCGACGAGCGCGCTGCCGTCGGCGTAGAGGCGCGCCCGCGCGTGCTGGCTCGGCATGAACGGCGCCACCGGGTAGCCGGCGGCCGCCACCCCGGTGCCGATCAGCCAGTCGCCGTCGCGGACCGAGCGCGGCTCGCGGCCCCGCTCCGACCACCCGAAGCGCTCGGCACCGGTCCGCAGGCACTCGGCCAGGCCGTCGCTGGTCCAGCGGTTGCCGCGCGAGTCGACCGGCGGGTGGAGCTTGATCCGCAGCTCGATCGGGTCGATGCCGAGCTGCTCGGCCAGCTCGTCCAGCGCGGTCTCGAGCACGTAGGAGCCGAGCGTCTCCCCCGGCCCGCGGGTGAAGGTCGGCGTCGTCGTGTTGCCGTGGATCAGCCGGTGGACGCCCTCGTAGTTCTCGACCCCGTACATCTCCGAGGAGCCGCCGGTGGCGGGCTCGGCCCAGTCGTCGAAGCGCGAGGTGATCGAGAGCTTGTGATGGCGGATCGCGGTCAGCCGTCCGTCGCGCTTGGCCCCGATCGTGATCCGCTGCTCCTGCTCTTCGCGGTGGCCGTTGGAGTAGAACATCTGCGGCCGGGTCAACGCCAGGCGCAGCGGCCGGCGGACGATCCCCGCCGCCATCGCCGTCAGCGTCACGTGCGGCCAGACCATCGCCTTCATCCCGAAGGCGCCACCGACGAAGTGGGTGATCACCCGGATCCGCGCCAGCGGCGTGCCGAGCAGGTGGGAGACCGTGAGCTGGGTCGCGCGGACCCCCATCGTCGAGTCCCAGATCGTCAGCCGCTCGCCTTCCCAGGCGGCCGTGGTGGCGGGCGGCTCGATCGGGTTGTGGTGGTTGGCCGCCATCTTGTAGGAGAGGTCGACGCGGACGTCGGCTTCGGCGAGGCCGGCCTCGACGTCGCCGCGTTCGTTGCGGGCGGGCATCAGGCCGCCGAACAGTTTCTCCGGCTCGACCGCCGCCTCGCGGCCCTCCTCGATCGTGGTGATCGACGGCGCCCGGTCGTAGCCGACGGCGACCAGGTCGGCGCCCCAGGCCGCCGCCTCGTGGGTCGCGGCGACGACGATCGCCACCGGCTGCCCCGCGTAGTGGACCTCGTCGTCCTGCATCGGGAAGAAGCTGATGCCGGGGGCGGGGCCGCCGACCAGCGAGGGCAAAAGGCGCGGCTCGTTCGCGATCCGAGGCATGTCGGCGGCGGTGAGGACGGCGATCACGCCCTCGGCGGCGAGCGCGGCCGAGGCGTCGATGCCGGTCACCGTGCCGCTCGGGATCGGCGCGCAGACCAGCGCCGCGTGCGTCAGGCCCGGCAGCGCGATCTCGGCCGTGTAGCGGGCCTGGCCGGTGACCTTTTGGCGGCCGTCGACCCGGTCCACGGGCCGGCCGATCGCGCCGCTCACCGCTCGCCTCCCTCCAGCGCCGCGGTCAGCCCCCGCACGATCGCCCGCCGCGCCAGCTCGCCCTTGAAGGCGTTGTGGCGGCGCAGGTCGGCCGACGAGAGCTCCGCCTCCGCGGCGGCGGCGAAGCTCTCCGCCGTGGCGGCGGCGCCGAGGAGAGCCGCCTCGGCGCGCCGCGCCCGCCACGGCTTGGTGCCGACGCCGCCGAGGGAGAGGCGGACGTCGGCGACCCGCCCGTCGCGCACCTCGACGGCGGCCGCCACCGACACGAGCGCGAACTCGTAGGACTGGCGGTCGCGGAACTTGAGGTAGAGCGACCGGCGCGCGATCTCCAGGGACGGGAGCTCGACCGCGGCGATCAGCTCGCCGTGCTCGAGGGGATGCTCCACGTCCGGGGTATCGCCGGGGAGCAGGTAGAAGTCGTCGATCGCGATCTCGCGCGCGCCGCGCGGCCCGATCGTGTGGACGACGGCGTCGAAGGCGACCAGCGGGACCGCGACGTCGGAGGGGTGGGTGGCGATGCAGTGCTCACTGGTGCCGAGGATCGCGTGGCCGCGGTTGATCCCCTCGAGCGCCGAGCAGCCGGACCCCGGCTCGCGTTTGTTGCAGGGCGAGACGTTGTCGCGGAAGTAGGGGCAGCGGGTGCGCTGGCAGAGGTTGCCCCCGATCGAGGCCATGTTGCGGAGCTGCTCGGAGGCGCCGAGCAGGAGCGCCGCCGACACCGCCGGGTAGCGCTCGACCACGAGCGGGGCGCGGGCGACGTCGTTCATCCGCTGCATCGCGCCGATCCGCACGCCGCCGTCGGGCAACGCGTCGATCTCGGTCAGCGGCAGGGCGTTGATGTCGACCAGGAGGTCGGGCCGGGCGACGCCGAGGCGCACCAGGTCGATCTCGGTGGTGCCGCCCGCGAGGAAGGCGCCGTCCGGGTCGCTGCTGACGATCTCGATCGCCTCCTCGACGGTGCGGGCGCGCGCGTATTCAAGCGGTCGCATCGGGGACCTCGCCGGCGTCGCGCACCTGCCGGATCGCGGCGCGGATGTTGGGGTAGGCGGCGCAGCGGCAGACGTTGCCGCTCATGAACTCGGCGATGTCCTCGTCGCTGCCGGCGTTCCCCTCCTCGATCAGCTTGATCGCCGACATGATCTGCCCGGGCGTGCAGTAGCCGCACTGGAACGCGTCGTGCTCGACGAAGGCCTGCTGCATCGGGTGCAGCTCGCCGTCCTCGCCGGCCAGCCCCTCGATCGTCGTCACCTCCTTGCCCGCGCAGGCGACGGCGAGCGTGAGGCAGGCGAGGACGCGCCGCCCGTCGACCCAGACCGTGCACGCGCCGCAGGTCCCCTGGTCGCAGCCCTTCTTGGAGCCGGTCAGGTCGAGGTGGTCGCGCAGGGCGTCCAGCAGGCTGACCCGCGGCTCGAGCGGGAGCGTCCGCGCCTCGCCGTTGACCGTCAGGGTTGTCGGCGACTCGGTGTCCATCTCCAGTGCCAGCCAACCCGATCGGGGGCGGTCGATCGATAGGAACGGCCGCCGCACCGATCGGGGGGGATTATCGATGCGGCGGCGCGTCCCGGCGTGGCTCAGAGGGAGCCGTTCAGGAAGACCTTGCGGGCGACGGTAGACCCGAGCGGCGCGGCGGCGATCCGATTTGGATATCGAGCGATGCGGCGCGCCGTCAGCGGGTGCTCGGCAGCGGCAGCTCGGTGCGGACGACGGTCCCGCCGCCCGGCGGGCTCTCGATCGCCAGCCGCCCGCCGAGCGCCGCCACCCGGTCGCCGAGCCCGAGCAGCCCGTGGCCCTCGGCGTCGGCGCCGCCCTCGCCGTCGTCGGCGACCTCGAGAAGCAGGTCCCCTTCGACCACCGCCGCGACCACGCGGGCGGACCTCGCGCCGGAGTGCTTGACCACGTTGGTGAGCGCCTCGGCGACGATGAAGTAGGCGCTCGCCTCGATCTCCGGGGCCAGCCGCTCGGCCGTCACGTCGATCTCCACCACGAGGTCGAGCCGCGCGACCAGGGTGTCGATCGCGGCCCCCAGCCCGCCGCGGCTGAGCGCCGCGGGC
>DASZUW010000417.1:0-1639 GCA_035547475.1 Solirubrobacterales bacterium | reverse complement strand
CCATGCGTAACCCAGGTCGCCCGCGTTAACCCATGCGTTACCCAGGTCGCCCGCGCCTGCGTGCGTGTCGTGCGACACGGACCGAGGCGTGGAGATCCCGGCGCCTTCGTCACGGCGCCACATTCCGGTGACGGTGCCGTGCGACGTCCTTGGGCCTTCCGTCGCCCTCCCGTGACCCTGCGGCCACGGTCCCTGATCCGCTCCCCGCAGACCCGGCCCTCTCGTCGATCTCGGCGAGGAGGCGTTGGGTTCGGGCGTCGCGCTCCTGGCGCTTGTCGAGGAGCGGGTTGATCAGGCCGCGGAGGGCGCTGACGTAGCGCCACCACTTGGGGGCGAAGACGCGGGGCGCGCGGTCTTCGATGCCGCGGACGAAGGCGGCCGCGGCTTCGTCGGGTTTGATGCGCCTCATGAGGAAGGAGGGGATGCCCTCGTTGAGCTTTCGGGCGTCGGGTTGGGAGAGGGCGTCTTGGACCATGGTCGTGTCGACCCAGCCGAAGTAGGCGACGGTGGCGGAGGCACCGTGGGGGGCGAGCTCGACGCGGAGGGAGCGTCCCAGGGACTCGACGCCGGGCTTGGCCACCGCGTACGGGCTGTTGCCCATGCCGTTGACGAAGGCGTAGGCGGAGGAGACGAGGCCGAGGTGGCCGCGGCGCTCGACGATCTGGGGGAGGGCGGCGCGGACGGTACGGAAGACGCCGAGGAGGTCGACCTCAAGGACCCGTTCCCATTCCTCGCCGGACATGCCGTAGACGGTGGCCAGCTGCTTCTGGGCGATGCCGGCGTTGGCGACGGCGCAGTCGAGGCCGCCGAAGGTCTCGACCACCTCGGCGACAGCGGCCATCATCGCCCCCTGGTCGGTGACGTCGGCGCCGATCCCGATCGCCCGCGCGCCGATCCGCTCGGCCGCGTCGCGCGCGTGCGCCGGGTCGAGGTCGAGGACCGCCACCGAGGCACCCCGCATCTGCATCTGGCGCGCGGTCTCGTAGCCGATCCCCCGCGCCGCGCCCGTCACCAGCGCCACCTTGCCGTTCAGATCGAATGCAGGCATCGGTGTAACCATATTGGCTGGGCGGCCAAGGAGGCCCGCGCTCCTACACTCCGCGGCCGTGCCCGACTTCGCCCCCGTCGACCCGAAGCAGTCCTTCCCCGAGCTCGAGCGACGCGTGCTGGAGCGCTGGCGCGAGCAGGACCTCTTCGCCCGCACCCTCGCCGCGCGCGCCGACGCGCCGATCTGGTCCTTCTACGAGGGCCCGCCGACCGCCAACGGCCGCCCCGGCTCCCACCACGTCCTCGCCCGCGTCTTCAAGGACATCTACCCGCGCTACCGCACGATGTGCGGGTACCGGGTGCCGCGCAAAGCCGGCTGGGACTGCCACGGGCTGCCGGTCGAGCTCGAGGTCGAAAAACAGCTCGGCATCTCCTCCAAGGACGAGATCGAGACCTTCGGCATCGCCGAGTTCAACCAGCGCTGCCGCGAATCGGTCTTCGAGTACGTCGAGGAGTGGAACCGCCTGACCGAGCGGATCGGCTACTGGATCGACCTCGACGACCCCTCCGTGACGCTCGAGGACCGCTACATCGAGTCGGTCTGGTGGTCGCTCTCCCAGCTCTTCGAGAAGGGCCGCCTCTACGAGGGCCA
>DASZUW010000416.1:0-3082 GCA_035547475.1 Solirubrobacterales bacterium | reverse complement strand
TCGGTCGCCGTCGTGATCGTCGTCTATGTCGGCGTCACCCTGGCCTCGCAGATGCTCCTTCCGGACGCCACGATCGCCGCCGAAAAGGAGGTCGCCTTTGCGATCGTCGGCGAAAAGGCGCTCGGTGGCTTCGGCCTCTGGGCGGCCGTCGTCGCCGCCCTCTTCTCGACCAGCTCGGCGATCAACGCGACGCTGTTCTCGACCGCGCGACTGGTCCGGGACGTCAGCGCCGCCGCCGAGCTGCCGCGATCGCTCGGCCGCGCCCGACATGGTGTGCCTGCCGCCGCGATCGTCTGGATCTCGCTCGTCGGTGCCGCCTTCTCCCTGCTGCCCGGCATCACCGAGATCGTCTCCTTCGGCTCGCTCACCTTCCTGCTCGTCTTCGGCCTGATCAACCTCCTCCACGCCCGCCACACGGCGGAGCCGGGGCTCGACCGGCTCCTCGCCTACGCCGGCGCGCTCGCCTGCCTGGCCGCCGCCAGCGCCCTGATCTACTACCTGGCCGACCACGACGTCGCCGGGCTGGTCCTGATCGGGATCTGCGCGGTGGTCCTGACGCTCGCCAGGGCCTCGTTCGTCCACTCCCGAGATGACCGCCTCGCCTGATCACCCCCGCGCCGCCGTCTCGGTCCGCGACCTCGTCGTCCGGCGGGGCGGCGGCGAGGTCCTCCACGGGCTCTCGCTTCAGGTCGCCGCCGGCTCGGTGACCGGGCTGCTCGGCCCCAGCGGCTGCGGCAAGTCGACCCTGATGCGCGCCATCGTCGGGGTCCAGATCGTCGCCGCGGGAAGAATCGAGGTACTGGGCGAACCAGCCGGCTCGAAGGCCCTGCGGCGCCGCGTCGGTTACGTAACCCAGGCACCCTCGGTCTACGGCGACCTGAGCGTCGCGGAGAACCTGAGCTACTTCGGGGCGATCGTCGGCGCGCCGCCGGCGCGGATCGCCGAGACCGTCGAGGCGGTCGGCCTCGACGGTATGGAGGGCCGCCTGGTCGGCTCGCTCTCCGGCGGCCAACGCTCCCGGGTCTCGCTGGCATCGGCACTGCTCGGCGGGCCCGAGGTGTTGATCCTCGACGAGCCCACCGTCGGCCTCGACCCGGTCCTGCGGGCGGAGCTCTGGCGGATCTTCCACAGCCTGGCCGAGCAGGGCACGACGCTGCTCGTCTCCAGCCACGTGATGGACGAGGCGGGCGAATGCGACGAGCTCCTGCTCATGCGCGACGGGCACCTGCTGGCTCGCGAGACCCCGGACACGCTGCGAAGGCAGACCGGCGAGAGCGACCTCGGCAGGGCCTTCCTGACGATGATCGAGAGGGCGGAAGGACGATGAGCGCGCGGGCGAGCGGCGCGACCGCGGTGCGCGTCCTGCGCCAGATCCGCCACGACCCACGGACGATCGCCCTGCTGCTGATCGTCCCCGCCGTCCTCCTGCTCCTCCTCTACTGGGTCTTCGAAGGCGAGCCACATGTCTTCCGGCGGATCGGCGCGCCGCTCTGCGGCCTCTTCCCGTTCATCGTGATGTTCCTGATCACCTCGATCGCGATGCTCCGCGAGCGCACCACCGGGACCCTGGAGCGGCTGATGACGCTGCCGCTCGGCAAGGTCGACATCCTCGCCGGTTACGGCCTCGCCTTCGGGGCGCTGGCGACGATCCAGGCGCTCGTCGTGGTCAGCCTCGGGTTCCTCGTCCTCGACCTACACGCCGCGCACGGCGCCTGGCTGGTCGGCTTACTGGCGGTCGGCAACGCGGTGCTTGGCATGGCGCTGGGCCTGTTCGCCAGCGCCTTCGCCCGGACCGAGTTCCAGGCGGTCCAGTTCATGCCCGCCTTCATCTTCCCGCAGCTGATCCTCTGCGGTCTCTTCGTCCCTCGCGAGCAGATGGCGGGTCCCCTCCATACCCTGTCCTGGCTCCTGCCGCTGACCTACGCCTTCGAAGCGCTCGCCAGGGCGACGAGTCCACGTCCGCTCGATGCCGCCTTCACCGCCGATGTGATCGTGATCGTCGGGGCGACAATCGCGGCACTCGGCCTGGGCGCGGTGACCCTACGGAGGCGGACGGACTGACGTCCTCGTCGCCCGACGCCTCCCTACCCCCAGATCGCGTCGCGGATACGGATGGGCATGCGGCGATGATCGCGACATCGGCTCCTCCGGCGACGCGCGGGGCGTCGGCGATGGCGTCACTGCGAGCCGGCACGTCCGGAGGAGGAAGATGTGAAGCCATGTTTGATGCTCAGGCGCTGTATCGGGCGATGGATGCCCGGCGCGAAACACGCCATCTGACATCCATCTCCACCGGGATTCCTGGCTCCCCCGACGACCGTTCCCCTGGCCGCCCTGCGGGCGATCGGGGAACAGGGTCCGCGGGCATGGCGCGCCAAGGAGCTCGCAGATGAACTCGAGCGGCGACTGGCCCAATGAGAACCTCGGATCGATCCTGGTCGATCTGGTGACCGAAGGAGTCCTCCTCTCTGTGGACGGCGGTTATTTCACCCTCCACGGCTATGGGCATCCCGGCGAGGCGGCTCCGAAGCCGGCCGTCGCCTGAAGCAGGCTGCCGACCGAACCGACACACCGCCGTCGACCACGCGCCCACCGGAGGGGACGGGATGGTGAGCGGCGCGAAGGCCGCGGCGAGGCACCGCCCGGTGGCCTCGCGCGCGAAGACACCGGCGCTGTCGGACCTCGACCTGCGCATCCTCTCGCTGCTGTCCCACCACCGGGTGATGACCTCGACCCATCTCGCGGCGGTCAGCCGCGAGATGCCGATCCGCACGTTGCGGTACCGATGCGCCCGACTCGCCCGCCAGGGCCTCCTCGGCCGTACCCGCCCCTACCGCGAACGCGGCTCGGCGCCGAACCATCTCTGGCCGACGCGGAAGCGCGAGGCCCCCGCCGCGGCTGGCCGCTGCCCCGCGGCGGCGAGCGCCGCGAGCCCAACCCGCTCTTCCTCGCCCATGCCACCGGCCTCACCGAGGTCTGGGTGGCGCTGGAGACGACCTGCCCGACGGGACGCGCCTGGCCCGCTTCGAGCGCGAGGCCGACGCCCGCGAGCCGTTCACGGTCCCGGCGACCCGCAGGGAGC
>DASZUW010000415.1:0-7030 GCA_035547475.1 Solirubrobacterales bacterium | reverse complement strand
GACGGTCCGCGCGCGCCTGCGTGCTGGTCGCCTCGAGTCGGCGCTCGATCTCGCCGAGCCGCTCCTGTTTGGCGGTCGCACTCTCGCGCGCCTCCTCGGAGAGCGAGCCGGGGTCGTCGCGCAGGGCCCGCACCTCGCCGTCCTCGCGCAGCGAGCGCGCCTCCCGCTCGCTGTGCTCCCGCGCGGTCTGGCGCTCGCCGGCGCTCTGCGTCGCCACGTCGAGGCGTTCGTGTGCCTGGCGCTCGAGGCTCCGCTCGGCGCCCTCCTGTCGCCGCCTCGTCTCACGCTCGCTGCGGTGCCGCGAGCTCTCGCGGTGCTCGGAGCGGAGGTTGCCGACCGCTCCGCTCGCCGCCTTGGCGACCCGGTAGCCGAGGTAGCCCCCGGCGAGCATCCGGTAAGGGCCGGTGTCGTGCTCGGCGACCGGGTCGATCTGGAAGACGGCCAGATAGCGGTCGCGCGAGAGGAAGACCGCCCACCAGAAGGCCATCACCGCGACCAGGCCGAGGGTCGGCGAGGATCCCCCGATCGCGGTGCCGAGGATGGTGGACCCCAGCAGGACGATGCCGAGCAGGCCGCTGTAGATCAGCTTCGCCACCGCCGATCCCAGCAGCGAGGTCGCCCAGCGGGTGAAGATCGCCCGCCCGGTCTGCCCGAAGACCGGGAAGAACATCGCCAGCGGCGCGGCGAGGACGAGGACGAAGGCGGCCGCGGTGGCGATCACCAGTTTCATCGCCAGCCAGAGCAGGAGGAGGAGCCCGCCGGTCAGCCCGACGGCGAAGACGAAGACCATCACCATCCGGGTCAGGACTCCGCCCCGACCCTGCATCGAGACCTTGTCGGGAGCGTGGCCTTCCGAGCCGCCGCCGATGTCGATTTGCGGGCCGATGTCGAGCGGCAGCCCGACGTGTTCGTCGGGTTCGCCGTTGTAGTAGTCCCAGAGCTTGTCGCGGGGCCCGCTCTCGGGGCCGAAGCGCAGGTAGAGGTCGCGGATCGTCGGCGCCCTGCCGAAGAGGCCCGAGAGGTCGTGGGAGAGGGTCGCGGTCGCCGCCGCGGGGGCCGCCGAGGGCAGGCTGGCGAGGAGTTGCTGGGTGAAGGCGTCACCTTCGCCGAGGCCGCTGCGGGCGGCTTCGATCGCCGCTTCGGAGGGTTCGGCGTTCATGCACCAGCCGACCGAGCTGAAGTCCATCGCGCAGAAGGGCACCGCGGTCATCTGGTTCCAGACCGCGGCCATCGCATCGTTGTAGGAGCGGATCGGCGCGCCGACGCTGCCCGAGGAGGGGGCCGAGACGGCGATCAGCGAGGTGCTGTCGATCGCCCCCGCGAGGCGCCCGACCGTGTCGCGCGGGGAGTGGATGATCCAGAGCGCCCCGAGCATCATCGCCAGCGCCATCGCCATCGCACCCAGCGTCTCCCCGGTGCGCCGGCGGACGATGCCGTTGTAGAGGCCCCAGGCGCCGAGGACGACGAAGAGCGTAGTCAGCCACGGCGAGGTGAGCTGGTCGTAGAACCTCGTCAGCCCGGCGCTGATCTGCCCCAGCATCCGATTGTCGGTGAAGGGGCTCAGCGAGAAGGCGAAGCCGAGGATGATCAGGCACCCCTTCAGCAGCATCAGCAGGACCAACCAGATCACCGAGAGGATCTCCAGGACGAAGGAGACCGCCGGGACGAAGAGCGAGCTGATGAAGCCGCCCGCTTCGACGTGGATGTCCCAGCCGTAGTTGCCGATCGGATAGGCGGCCTCCGGGGAGTGGGAGGAGCGGCAGTTGCGTTCCTGCTGCGCGGACAGCTGGCCGGTTTCGCCGCAGAGCGGGTTGGTGATCCCGAGCACCGCGGTCGGGTCGAGCGAGCCGCCGTAGGGGACGACCGGCGTCGCTTCTTCCGACGGCCCTTCGGTGCCGGTGGCGACCGCGGGTTCGCTGGCACCTTTGCCATTCCCTTCGCCGCCGGCGCCTTTGCCGTCTTCTCCGCCTTCTCCTGCGCCTTCGACGGATCCGGTGCCCGGCCCGTGGGCGCTGTTGTAGGCCTCCCACCGGGCCTCGCCCCAACGGCCGATCTTCCCTTTGCAGTAGGCGGGGTTTTCGGCGTCGGTCACCGGCGGGTCGAACGGCCCCCGGCAGACTTCGAACACCATCCCCGTCCCGCCGCGGTAGACCCGCACCAGGGTCACCGCGGGGTCGGCGTCGGCGAGCGGAGGCGCGGCCAGAGCAAGGAGGAGTGCCGTGAGCGCGCCGACGACCACGAGGCGCCGCATGGCGCAGGCTCGTCTACGCGGCCACATCGGCGGCCTCCGCTTCCTCGCCGGGCGGCGACGCGGCGCTTCGCGGCGGCGGCGTCCCGAAGAGCGAGAACAACCGCGGCTCGCAGGGGTCGATCTGGAGCAGGACCGACTGGCCGTCGATGTCGCGGTAGTAGAAGCGACCTTCACCGAGGGCCTGAAACCGGCGGATCAGCGCCGGGTCGTCCTCGTCGAGACGCTGTTGGCGCGCCGATCTTGCCGCCTCCTCGTCGGTCTCCACCCCGCCGGAGAAGTAGGCGCCGATCAAGCCCTCGACCTCCTCGGCGTCGACCACCTGCTGCGTGGAGAGGAGCAGGCTCAGGTTCTGGGAGCGGCTCTTTCGTGCCGCGCCGTCGAGCAGGGACAGCCCCACCGCGGAGTCGAAGAGCACCCAGGCCTCGTCGAGGGCGATCACCGAGTGGCGGTCGGGGTCGCGGCCGCAGAGGTTCAGCGCATACATCGCCACCAACCGCAGGAGCGCGCTGCCGACCCTCTCCTCGACCGTCATTTCGGCCCGTGGGGTGCCCGGGCGCGCAAGGGTGAGGTTGCGGATATGCACCGAGATCACCCGCCTCGTCCCGACCTCGGCGACCTCGCGGCCGGGGAGCCCGAAGGCGAGCTTGGCAAGGCCTGCGCCCCCGTGGACCGAGAGAGCCCGGCCCGCCTCGCGGGCCGCCTCCCCTCCCGCCTCGAGGATCCGGGCGACCTCGCCGAGGACGTGACGCGGTCCCTCCTCGGCGCAGACCGCCTCGATCGCGGCGCGGATCTCGGTCTGCCAGGGCGCCGGGATCGGCTCGGGCAGGATCTCCATGACGAAACCGAAGGCGGCGTCGGCGCGCCGCTCGGGTGGCGCGATCCGCAATGGGTCGAGCAGACCGCGGTAGCGCTCCTCCGGCGAGAGCACGATCTGCTCCATCTCGGCCGCCATCTCGGGGATCAGGTGGAGCCTGTGGTCGGGGTGCTCGGGCGTTCCCTTGGGATCGATGACGACGATCGGCCCCGAGCCCTGCAGGAACGCCTGGTAGGTCAGGAGCTCCATCGCGACGGTCTTGCCCGACCCCTGGGAGCCGGTGAAGAGGATCGGCGGCGGGCGGTTCTGCTGGGATGCCTCGGCGAGGTCGAGACGGATCGGCTGCCGCGAGCCGGTCAGCGTGTAGCCGATGTATGGGCCCATCTCCGAGCCCGCATGGCTGACCGCGGTCGGCACCATCGCCGCGACCTCCTCGGGCAGCAGGTGCTCGCGGTAGGCGGCGAGCGGGAAGCGCTGGGCGGGCAGGGTCGCGAGGAAGACCTGGTGCTGGGCGCCAAGCGGTCGGTGCAGGTGGATGCGGGGGCCGACCTCGGCGCGCAGCTGCTCGATCCGCTCCTCGAGCTCCTCCTCCTCGCCCGCGGCGGAGACGACGTAGGAGAGCGTCGTCCGCAGGAGCGGCGGGTGGTCGTTGCCGCCGAGCCGCCGTTGCAGCTCACGCGCCTCGGCCGGGCGCTCCTCGGCGTCGGGGGAGGGCCCGTGGTCGCCCGCCGTCTCCTCACGCCACATCTGGTCGGCGTCGACCATCCGCCTGCGGGCGAGCTTCTGCGCATCGCGGTTGGGGAGGACCTCGCAGTGAAGGCAGGCGTCGACCGGGAACTCGAGGTCGAGCGGCGCGAACATCAGCTCGGCCTCAGGACCGGGGAAGTCGCGGACCTCCGGCAGCGAGCCGCAGACGAGCATCGCCTGCAGCGAGACCCCCTGCTCCGACTCGATCTCGAGGTGGCGGGCGGCGATCCGCACGCGGTAGTCGGAGTGCAGGCGCAGGAGGTCCCATTCGGCCGGCTCGAAGCCGACCTCCTCTCCCCCCTCGCCGACGATCGCCAGCGCCTGGGGTCGGAAGTTCGCGTCGGAGACCGGCTCGCCGAGCCCGCGCACGTAGGCGTGGCGGACCAGCCACACGGCCTCTGAGGCGAGCGCCCGCTGGGCCTCGACGCAGCCGAGGATGCGCTCGTGGGTGCGCCGCTCGAAGCGTTCGAGCTCCGCCAGCCTCGCCTGGCGCAGGCCGCGGGGGTCCTCGATGCCGACGGCGCCCGCCAGCCTCCGCCAGGCGAGGCCGAGGCCCCCCGAGCCGAGGAGCCCGGCGAGGACGCCGGCGCCCTCCTGCAGTCGAACCGCCAGGAAGATGTCGGGGCGGACCGTCTCGCGATCGGCCAACGCTTGGACGTGCGAGCGCAGGTGTGCCTCGAAGGCCTCGCGGCGGCGTCCGATCTCCTCCGCGCCGCCGTGGCGGCGGTCGAAGGTCTGCCGGGCGGAGGCCAGGTAGGCGGCGGTCGAGAAGCGGCGGGCGACCCGCAGCACCTGGAAGTCGGTCCCGAGGCCGTGGACGAGCGCCTCCGTCTGCGCCATCACCTCGAGCTTGCGGCCGACCGAGAGCCCGGCGTAGCTCTGGGCGGCGAGGCGGTACAGGCCCCAGGCGTCGCCGACGTCGGTGCCGAAGACGATGTTGCCGTAGATGAAGGCCGGTCGCGGTCGCGGCGCGCCGCCCGGGTAGGGCGGGCTCACTCGATCACCACCTCGCCGCCCGGCGGCACCGAGATCACCTTGCCCCGCAGCATCGCCGCGGCGCCGCGGCGGCGGCGGACGCGGAAGCGCCGCGCCCGCTCGAGCCGCCGGCCGGGATCCCTCACCCAGGGCGGCGCCCCCTCGGCGCGCACCTCGCCGGGATAGCGGAAGGTCAGCTGCGCGGGCCCTCGCACCCGGCCCGGGACCCCGAAGGACTCGCGGGCGTCGAACGCGACGGTGATCTCCGCCACCGGGACGATCGCCGCGCCCCGCCGCGGACAGGGCTCGAGGCCAGCGAGGTCTCGCGGGGCGAGGCGCCAGCCGATCAGCGAGGCGAGGGCCTGGTGGGGCGGGCGACCGTCGATCCGCCCCTGCATCAGGACGAAGGCCCCCGCGCCCGGCAGCCCGAGGAAGGCGATCAGCGGGCCCCAGACGCCGACCAGCGCCCCGAGGACGGGGAGCCGCGAGAAGACCACGACGCAGAGCTCGAGCGCCAGGAAGTAGCCGATCCCGCGCAGCGGCACGCCGTGCGGGTAGGGGATCCGCCAGCGATCGAACCTGTAGAGGCGGCGTTCGATCCGGAAGACCCGGCGGTAGCCGCGCAGCCGGATGCCCCGCTGCCCGTCCATCACGCCGCCCCGCCCGGATGAGGGCCCGCCGCCCTCACAGGACGAGGTTGTAGAGCGTGCGGAAGGTCTGTTCCACCTGGTCGGGGACCAGGAGGAACGCCCCGACCACGAAGGCGCCGACGAGCAGGGCCACCGCGGCGCCAGCGTTCCGCTGGCCCACGGTGACCGCCAGGCCGATCGCCACGGCGATGTAGAAGATGCCGGCCACTTCGCTCTGTAAGAAAGAGCCGAGCCGTTTCAGCACCCCTGGTGCGCCGCCCCCTTCGGCTCCTGCCCCTTCACCGCGTCCGATCGCGGCTTCGGCCTGGGAGATACCGGTGATCGCCTGCGTGAAGGGACCGACGTCGGCGCCGGGGGCCGCGGCTGCGACCCCCAGGAAGCCGACGAGGAAGATGGCCCCGAGCGCCGTCAGTCTGCGCATCGTGCATTCGCCTCCTCGAGGTTCGTTTCTTTCGTGGGTGTCGCCAGCCGCCTTCATCGCGGTCAGCTCTGCTGGGAGATCGCCTGGACGTAGGTGACGCGCCAGCCCGGACCGAGGCCGGGTTCGGTGGAGGCGGCCCGCCTCAGGCCGACCTCGTAGCGCAGCGTGTAGGTGCCCCCGCGGGCGTCGGTCGCGCTGATCGTCGCCAGCACGGCGCCGCCCCCTTCGCCGTCGACCCATTCCAGCTCTTCGACCCCGCCCAGCTTCAGCCCGGCGCCGGGTAGGGTCACGGTGGCCGCACCGGCGAGGTCGGCGGAGAGGTCTTCGGCGTCGCCCGCCAGGTAGTTGCCGAGCGCCCGCCGGATGAGCGCCAGGACGGCTTGGTCGGAGACCGGCTGTCCGGCACGCCCGGACATGTGCCCGGTGGCCGCGAGCGGCGCCCCGACGAAGGACGGGTAGCCAGCGAGGAAGATCGCCCCGCCGCTTCCGCGCTCGACCGGCACCGAAAGGTAGACCGGTTCGCGGGCGTCGCTCAGCTGCGCCGCGACGGTGATCGCGACCCCGCCGGAGAGTGGCCGCTGCACCTGGGCGACGTCGGCCCATCTGACCTCCTGCGAGCCCTGCTCGGGCGGGGTGAACCCGGCGCCAGCTTCGATGCCCGCCCCGATGTAGGGCCGCAGCGCCGCTTCGCGCTTTTCGGGACGGGCGGCGTCGTAGGTGAGATAGGCGCGGGCGAAGCCGAGGGCGAAGTTCTGCTCCGCGAAGTCGACCGGCGACCCGCCCCGCGCCGGCCGGGGCGCGGCGGCGGCTGGCAGGAGGATCGAGCGCAGGCCCGCGGCACAGAGGATGCCGACGAGCGCCAGGAAGGCCCAGCGCGGCGCGCGCGCCCTCGCCCGCCCGAGGCGAGCCGAGGCGCCGCGGCGTCGGCACGGTGCCCCGGGGGCCTTTTCGATCGTGGTCGCCACCGGCGTCCCCTAGAGCCCGAACTCGGGCGAGTGCGCGCCGTCGCGGACATGGGGCGGGCCCGACGGTTCGGCCGTCGGCCCGGGGGCGGGTTCCGGCGCCAGCTCGGGTGCCGCTTGCGCCGCTGGCACGGGAGCGGGTTCCGGCGCCGGTTCGACAGGCGCGGGCGGCGCGTAGGAGGGTGCCGGCTCGGTATCGGCGGGCGCTTC
>DASZUW010000414.1:0-11304 GCA_035547475.1 Solirubrobacterales bacterium | reverse complement strand
CGCTCGCCGAAGGTCAGCTCGCCGACCGGCGCCAGCATCCCGGCGGCGACGTTGGTCGCGCCCGCGGGCGGCTCGGCGCGCTCCAGCACGCAGACGCGCGCGCCGCGCCGCGCCGCGCGCCAGGCGCCGGCCAGGCCGATGACGCCACCGCCGACGAACAGGGCGTCTACATCATCGAATCCGCTCTTCTCGCTCACTCCATTGCCTCCGCCGGCATTACCCGGATCAGGTCTGACGGTCGGCGACCTCGATGTCGCCCTCTCAGCCCGGCTGCGTGGGGCTCCCGTTCGCACCCGATGGTACCCGCTCGCCGCCGCCGGCCATAATCGGGATGTGAGCTTCACTCCTCCCGAGGGCCAAGGACCGCTGTTGCGCGAGCGGCTGCGCACCGCCCGCCTCTACTTCGTCTGCGACGCGCGCCCCGGCGGCGCCGATCCCGAGCCGCTGCTGCGGGCGGCGCTCGGCGGCGGCGTCGACGTCGTCCAGCTGCGCGAGAAGCAGCTCGGGCGGGCGGAGATCGAACGGGCGGCGTCGACGTTCCGTCGCATCGCCGACACCTATTCGGCGCTCTTCATCGTCAACGACGACCCCGACCTGGCGCGCGCCTGCGATGCCGACGGGGTGCACGTGGGGCAGGACGACGCCTCGGTCGAGGAGGCGCGGGCGCTGCTCGGGCCGGACGCGATCGTCGGGCAGTCGACCCATTCGGAGGAGCAGATCGCGGCGGCGAACGGGCGCGACGTCGACTATTTCGCGGTGGGGCCGGTCTGGGAGACGCCGACGAAACCGGGGCGGCCGGCGGTCGGGCTCGAGCTCGTCACGCACGCCGCGCGGGTGGCGACGAAGCCGTTCTTCGCGATCGGCGGGATCGGGCCGCTGAACGCCGCGCAGGTCGTCGAGGCCGGAGCGGGGCGCCTCTGCGTCGTGCGCGCGATCCGCGACGCCCCCCACCCCCAGGTCGCCGCCGAAGCGCTGCGGCGCGCGTTCGAGGTCGAGGGGTCGCGGAGGGGCGTGGCGCCGGGTGGCTGAGCCGCCGCGGAAGCGCAAGCGGCGGGGCGGCGCCTCGCGTCCCCGGATGACCCCCCGCGAGCGCATGGAAGCCGGCTACGCGAAGGCGGAGGTCCGCAACCAGGCGGCGCGCGAGGCGCTGGTGCCGCTCGCCGAGGGGGAGCGGCCGCCGGTCGTCACGGTCGCGTCGATCCTCGCCGCCCTGGTCGCGATCTCGATCGTCGTCACCTTCGCCGCCGGGGTGAAGGTGAACGGCTCGACCCCCGAGGTGACCACGGTCGCCGCCCCCGCCCTGATCATGGGCGTCCTCGCCTGGGGCATGTGGCGGGCGCGCTACTGGGCCGTCGTCTGCTTCCAGGTCGTCCTCGTCTTCCTCATCTTCACCGCGGTCTACGGCCTGCTCGTGATCGCGACGTCGGTCGGCGAGTTCGCCGTGACGGTCGGGCTGCTCGCCGTCTCCGGGACCCTCTTCTGGCTGATGGTGAAGGCGATGGCGCGGATCCAGATGCCGGAGCGGCTGCCGCCGCGGTAGGCGCTTGTATACCAGTCCGAGGTCCGGGCATCCGTTTCTATAGGCTGCCTTCTCCTATGCCAGAGAGCTTTGATGTCATCGTGATCGGGGGTGGCCCGGGCGGTTACGTCGCCGCGATCCGCGCCGCCCAACTGGGCCAGAAGACCGCCGTCGTCGAGCGCGACAAACCCGGCGGCCGCTGCCTCAACTACGCCTGCATCCCGGCGAAGACGATCCTCCGCTCGGCGGAGATCTACGACGAGGTGCGAAACGGCGCCGAGCTCGGCATCGCCGGCGAGGTCCGGGTCGACTGGCCCGCCCTGCAGGCGCGCCGCGCGAAAGTGTCGGAATCGCTCTCCAAAGGCGTCCGGTTCCTCTGGGACAAGGACAAGATCACCACGATCGAGGGCGAGGGCTCGCTGACGGCCGAGGGGAACGTCTCGGTCGGCGGCGAGGTCTACGAGGCGAAGGCCGTCGTGCTCGCCACCGGCTCGGTAGCGCTGCCGATCCCCGGCGTGCCCTTCGGCGGCCGCGTCGTCGACACCTGGGGGGCATGGTCGCTGCCCGAGCAGCCGCGGAAGATCGCCGTGGTCGGCGCGGGCGCCTCGGGCTCGGAGATCGCCTCCGCCTACGCGCGCCTCGGCACCGAGGTGATCCTGATCGAGATGCTGGACCAGATCCTCCCCGCCGAGGACAAAGACGTCGCCAAAGTCGTCGAACGCGTCTTCAAGAAACAGGGGATCGAGATCTCCACCGGCGCGCCGGTCGAGAACGTCGAGGCCTCCGAGGCCTCCGTCAAGTTCACCTACGGCGACAAGAGCGCCGAGGTCGATTATCTCTGCGTCGCCGGCGGGCGCGGCCCCGACACCGAGGCGCTGAACCTCCAAGCGGCGGGCGTGGAGCTCGCCGAGGGCGGCCGCAAGATCAAGGTCGACGCCCACCAGCGCACCACCAACCCGAAGGTCTTCGCGATCGGCGACCTCGTCAACCGCAAGGCGCTCGCCCACAAGGCCTCCGAGGAGGGCGTCGTCGCGGTCGAGACCGCGGCGGGCGTGGAGACCGAGCCGGTGAACCAGGGCCTCGTCGCCGGCGCCACCTTCACCCACCCGCAGGTCGCCAGCGTCGGCCTCACCGAGGCCGCCGCCAAGGAGGCAGGCCACGAGGTGAAGGTCGGCAGACAGAAAATCTCCGGCGAGGGCGCGGGCACGGTCTACGACGACAAAGACGGGATCGTCAAGCTCGTCGTCGACGCCAAATACGGCGAGATCCTCGGCGCCCACGTCGTCGGCAACCGCGCCTGCGACATGATCGCCGAGCTGGTCGCCGTGATGGCGCTCGAGGGCGGCGCCCAGGAGGTGGCGCGGATCGTGCACCCGCATCCGACGGTGTCGGAGGCGGTGCTCGACGCCGCCCGCGCGGTCGACGGCTGGGCCATCCACGCCTGAGCGCCCTGCAAATCGGCGCATGTCCGCGTCCTCGGTCGGCTGCCTCGGGTCACGCACCGTAGTGCGCTCCCCTCGTTAGCCTTCCCTGCGTCCTCGATCTGCTTGATTTTCGGACGCTCAGGATGCGGGCAACTTTCTACTACGACCTCGGCTCTCCCTACGCCTACCTCTCGGCGGAGCGGATCTCGGGGCTCTTCAACGACGCCGGGCTGGAGCAGCCGGAGTGGCAGCCGGTGCTGCTCGGCGGGCTGTTCAAGGTCTTCGACCGCGGGTCGTGGGCGCGGACCGAGGCGCGGGCGGAGGGGATCGCGGAGATCGAGCGGCGCGCCGCCGCCTACGGGCTGCCGCCGCTGGTCTGGCCGGAGAACTGGCCGGGGGAAATGCTGAACGCGATGCGCGTCGCCACCTTCGCCAAGCAGACCGGGCGCACGATCTCCTTCAGCCTCGCCGCCTTCCGCCAGCAGTTCGCGGCGGGCAAGGACCTCACCGACCCCGACAACGTGATGATCGCCGCCGCCGCCTGCGAGCTCCACCCGCGCGCGCTCGAATCGGCGGTCCGGACCAAGGCGGTCAAAGACGGCCTCCGCGAGGCGACCGACGCCGCCGCCGCCGCGGGCGTCTTCGGCGTCCCCACCGTGCGGGTCGGCGAGGAGATCTTCTGGGGCGACGACCGCCTCGAGGAGGCCGTCGAGGCGGCGAAGCGCGGCGAGGCCAAGGCGCCCTGACGGGTGCGGGCCCGCCGGGCTCAGCAGGTCTTCTTCGCGCCGGTCATCGCGTTCCAAACCCCGCCGAGGCTGAAGTCGGCGTCGACGCTGAAGGTGCCGGGACGGGTGACGCGGGCGATCGTCCAGTGGCCGTCGCCGAGGAGGCAGCCGGCGCCGTGGCTGATCGACCAGTAGGGGGTGAAGTTGACGCGGACCAGGAACTCGCCCGGGCGGATGACGTGGAGCGCGAAGCCCTGGCGCCCGACGGCGACGGTGCTGGCGCGGCCGGTGCCGAGGGGGGCGACCAGGGGCCGCGGGTCGGCCACTTCGTAGATGCGCCAGTGATCGTCGTGGAAGCGTTCGCGCAGGTAGGAGGGGCGGGCCAGGATGAGGCGCCGCTCGGCGGCGGAGGAGTAGTCGAGCGGGGCGTTCGGCAGGGCGACATAGCGGATGGCGTTGCCCCGGAGCCAGCGCTCGTAGCTGCGGGCGGTCAGCGCACCCTCCTTGTAGAAGATGTCGTCGCGGGCGGTGTCGAGCTGGCGCAGCCAGCCGCGGGCGAGCTCGAACTTGGGCGCCAGGTAGGCCGACTCCCAGTGGTTCGCCGTCGGCGGCACCTCGATCCGCGCGCCGCGCCCGCCGTGGTCCATCAACCAGCGCGCCGCCGGCAGGAAGAAGGATTCTTCGGTCGAGGGGTCGCCGACCGAGCGGGCGATCTGGGCGACGCTCGCGGTGAACTGCCAGTAGAGGCTGCCGAGGAGGGTGACGACGAGGACCGCGGTGTAGAACCAGGCCGGGATCCAGCGGAGGGGCGGCGCCAGGCCGGGACCGGACGGGGGCGCGGACCCGGCGCCGACCGGCAGCGGCCGGTGGGCGAGCAGGACCGCGGCGAGGACCGGGCCGCCGAAGAGGGCGCCGAGGCGCACCGCGTTGCCGCCCATCGCGTTCGGGGTGAGGTAGATCGCGGTGGCGGCGACCGCGTAGCCGACGATCACCCGTCGCAGGCGCGCCTCCCCCCTGGCCCGCCAGGTGAGGAAGAGGGCGCCCGCGCACCAGATCGGGATCGCGACGAAGGAGGAGGAGACGAAGGGGAAGCGGCCCGGTTCGGGGAAGGCGAGGTTCGGCGCCACGGTGAGGATGAGCGCGACGACCGCGGCGGCGATCGCCGGGCGGTGGAGCCGCTCGCCGCGTTCCCAGACCCCCGCCGCGAGGACGCCGGCGAGGAAGGCGCCCGCGACCGGGCTCGCCAGCGGGCAGGCGGCGGCCGCGGCGATCGCGAGCGTCGTCCTCCCCGCCTGCAGCGAGCGCAGCGCCGCGAGCCCGAACGCGACGCCGAAGGCGAAGGTCAGCTGCCCGTCGGCGAGCAGCGTGACGACGCCCGCCGCGAACCAGAGCGTCGCCCAGCGCGCCTCCGTCCCCCAGCGGTCGCGCACGAGGCAGTCGAAGAGGTAGGAGGAGGCGACCACCGACAGCATCCCGACCACCTGCGGGCCGAGCGCCGCCGCCACCGGCGGGAACAGCAGGCTGTAGTTCAGCGTGTAGTGGCCCGCGTACCAGGAGGAGTTCCAGATCGCGAGGCCGGTGTGCTGGAAGAGCTCGGTGTGGAAGACCTGGGCGGCGAGGTCCCCGACTTGCGGGTTCCAGATCAGCATCAGGGCCGCCAGCGCCGCGCTCAGCGCAACCGCGGGCAGCCATTCGGGGCGGTGCGCCTTGGACTGGACCATGCGGGGACTCACAGCATATGGGCGCATCCTGAGACAATTCTTCCGATGGCCGACGAGCTCCTCCTCATCGACTGCGGGACGATCCGCTATCGCGAGGCCTGGGACCTCCAGCTGGCGCTCGCCGAGCGGCGCGGCGCGGGGGCGGTCCCGGACATGCTGCTGCTGTTGGAGCACCCGCCGGTGTACTCGCGCGGGCGGCGCACGAAGCCCGAGGAACTGCCGCTGGGCGACGCCTGGTACGAAGCGCGGGGGATCGAGGTCCTCGACACCGACCGTGGCGGGCTCGTCACCTACCACGGGCCGGGGCAGCTGGTGGCCTACCCGATCGTCGACCTCGGCCCGATGGGGGGCGACGTGCACTCCTACGTGCGCGGCCTGGAGAAGGTGATGATCGGGGCGCTCGCCGAGCACGGGGTCGGCGCGCAGACGATCGCCGGGCTGACCGGGGTGTGGACGGAGGGGCCGGCGCCGGCGCCGGGGCTGGCGGGCGCGGCGAGGAAGATCGGCTCGATCGGCGTCCACGTCAGCCAGGGCATCACCACGCACGGGCTGGCGGTGAACGTCGACAACGACCTGCAGCCGTTCGAGTGGGTGATCCCCTGCGGGATCGAGGGGGTGTCGATGACCTCGATCGCGCGCGAGGGCGGGCGCGAGGCGAGCGTCGCGGCGTTCGCGACGACGGTCGGGCGCCACTTCGGCGAGGTCTTGGGGCGGGAGCCGCGGGGGGCGAGCGTCGAGGAGGCGCTGGGCGGAGCTCCGGCGCCCGCTACGCTCGGTGCTGCGCGATGAGCGACACCACGGCCTCGAACGATCTGAAAGCGCCCGCCGGGCGGCTCCACGTCACCCGCTCCCGGGCCAAGCCGGGCGGCACCGCGCAGGTGGACGGCGCGATCCCCTTCAAGCGCGCGCGCAAGCCGCCGTGGCTGAAAGTGCCGGCGCCGGGCGGGCCGAACTACCGGCGGCTGAAGGAGAAGATCGCGGGCGACAACCTCCACACCGTCTGCGAGGAGGCCAACTGCCCGAACGTCGGCGAGTGCTGGGAGCGCGGCACGGCCACGTTCATGATCCTTGGCGATGTGTGCACGCGCCGGTGCGGGTTCTGCAACGTGCAGACCGGCAAGCCGACCTGGAACGACCCGCTGGAGCCGCTGCGCGTCGCCAACCAGGTGAAGGCGATGGGACTTCGTCACGCCGTCGTGACGTCGGTGGACCGCGACGACCTCCCCGACTCCGGGGCGAGCGCCTTCGTCGGCGTCGTCCGTTCGATCCGCATGATGGCGCCCGACTGCAAGGTCGAGATCCTGACCCCGGACTTCCGCGGCCAGGAGATGCCGCTGGCGAAGGTCATCCACGAGAAGCCCGACGTCTTCAACCACAACGTGGAGACGGTTCCGCGCCTCTACCCGATCGCCCGCCGCGGCTCCCAGTTCGCCCGCTCGGCCCGCGTCCTGAAGATGGCGAAGGAGATGGGCGGCGACGATGTCGTCACGAAGTCGGGGCTGATGGTGGGGCTCGGCGAGTCCTTCGAGGAGATGGTCGAGACCTTCGGCCTCCTGCGCGAGCACCGCGTCCAGGTCCTCACCGTCGGCCAGTACCTGCGGCCGACCGAGAACCACCTGCCGGTGGTGCGTTACTGGCACCCGGAGGAGTTCGAGGCGCTGGAGAAGGCCGCCTACGACCTCGGCTTCGAGTCGGTCGCGGCGGGGCCGCTGGTGCGCTCGAGCTACCACGCCGACCAGAACCTGCCGGTCGGCAAGCGGGCGGAGAGCCTGCTGGCGTGACCGCCGGTCTCCTCGTCCGCCCGATGCGGCTGGACGAGGTCGACGTCCGCATCGACTACTTCCACGACGCCTCCGACGAGTACCTGCTCCACCTCGGCGTCGACCGCGCCCTCCTCCCCGACCGCGACGCCTGGCGCGCCTACTACGAGCAGGACTTCGCCCGTCCCCTGCCCGAGCGCGACACCTACAACCTCGTCTGGGAGCTCGACGGCCGCGTCGTCGGCTTCAGCTCCGTCGACAACATCGACTTCGGCGAGCAGGCCTTCATGCACCTCCACATCGTCGAGGAGCCCCGACGCCGCCGCGGCCTCGGCGCCCAGTTCGTCCGCCTCTCCGTCGCCGAGTACTTCCGCGCCCTCGAGCTGAAGCGCCTCTTCTGTCAGCCCAACGCCTTCAACGTCGCCCCGAACCGGACCCTCCAACGCGCCGGCTTCCGTTACGTCTTCACCAAGGAGATGCAGCCGAGCCCGATCAACTTCCCGCAGCCCTTGACGCGGTGGGTGGTGGAGGGGGACGGGGGGCGCGGGCCGTCCACACCACTTCGGTGCGCCGGCGCCGCGTCCTGGGCGCCTCACGGGGGTCCTGGCAGGCTGTGACCCCCATGAGGCGCCCAGGACGTGAGGCTTTCGTGAAACAAGGGGCGCGTGTCCGTGACGAACTCCACGGTCCCGTCACCGCCTCAGTGGCCCAGATGTTGATGGGCCGAAAAACCACGATATGGCGCACTTTTCGGCCCATCAACATCGGGCCCCTGCGGCTGTGGAGCCTTTCTGTCGCTATGCCACAGAATGGCTCCACAGCAGACCCCTGAGTGGTGGGAGAGCATGAGGAAGACGGGAGGAAGTGGGGAGTTCGCGATGTCTTCGTGACGCCGCCTCACCTCGGTGACGCTCTCGTGAAACATGTGTCGCTCCTCGCGTCACCCGATCGCCTCCGTCCCTCTTCGCTCCCCACGGACCCGGCCCTCTCGGCCACGGCCACAGCCGACCCGGGTCGTGGCCGAGAGGGCCGCGTCCCTCGGCCGTCCCTTTCCCGGCCCCGGCCACCCTCCCGCGCTAGCGCACCTGAAAGGTCCCCTCGCGCAGATAGGCGCGGTAGAGATCCAAGGCGTGGGCCGAAGGATCCTGCATCGGCGAGGGTGGCTCGGTCGGGTCGGCCCAGAGCATCTCGGTCGTCTCGACGCCGTCGGGATGGGGCTCGCCGGTCCAGCGTCGGGCCAGGAAGAGGAGGGCGAAGCAGTGGCTGACGTCGCCGCCGGGGTAGGTGATGGTGTGGAGGGAGGCCTCGGAGAGGCAGGCGAAGGCCTCGAGGTCGGCGGGGTCGACTTGGAGGCCGGTCTCCTCGCGGAGCTCGGTGATCGCGGTGGTGGCGAAGCTTGAACCCTCCTCGGCGCCGCCGGCGGGCAGGCACCAGAGGGCGTTGTCGGCGCGGCGGGTGAAGAGGAGGGCGCCGTCGTCGCGGACGAGGAGGACCATCGCGCCGGGGATGAGGACGAGGTCGGAGCCGATCTTTTGGCGCAGGCGCCAGAGGTATGAGCCCTCGAACGGCATCTCGGTCAGGCCACTTGGAAGGTGCCGGTCCGCAGGTAGGCGAGGAGGAGCTCGACGGCGCGGGCGGTCGAGTCCTCGAAGGGCTGGGGCAGGTCGGTCGGGTCGGCGAAGCGCAGGTCGGTCGTCTCCACGCCGTCGGGGGCGGGCTCGCCCTCCCACTCGCGCACCAGGAAGCACATCGAGAAGTAGTGGGCGACGTCGCCGTTGGGGTAGTGGAGGGTGTGGCGGTCGGCTTCCGAGAAGCAGGCGACCGGGATCAGGTCGGCGGCCCGGACGACGAGGCCGGTCTCCTCGCGCAGCTCGTCGATCGCGGTGCGCGCGAAGCTCCCGCCGACCTCCGCCGCCCCGCCCGGCAGGCACCACGTCCCGTCGTCACCGCGCAGCGCGAAGAGCACCTTGCCGTCCTCGCGCTGCGCCGCGACCGCCGCCCCCGGAGTGAGGACGAGGTCGTGCCCGATCTTCTGCCGGAGTCCCCAGAGGTATGAGCCTTCGAAGGGCAAGAGGCAGGGAACTCTAGGTCCCCGCCCCGTCTGTCCGGTCCGAGTGGAGCCAACCGGGATCGAACCGGTGACCTCCTGCTTGCAAAGCAGGCGCTCTGCCAGCTGAGCTATGGCCCCTCCACGTGGAGTGTAGGACGCCGACGCTTCCGCTGTTCCTTATGGGCTCCACAGGACCAAAAAGAACAGTGGAACGGCGGGTCGGCGGCGCGACGGCCTCAGCGCACCACGGCGCGTTTGTAGCGCGCCACGGCGAGGACGCCGAACACGGCCGCGATGCCCACCGACCAGGCGACGGCGCCCCAGACGGTGTTGCCCGCCGGGTCGTCGATGAAGAGGGCGCGGATCGCGTTCACGGTGATCGAGAAGGGGTTCCATTCGGCGAACCACTGGAGCGCGGCGGGCATCGTCTCCGGCGGGACGAAGGCGGAGGAGACGAAGGTCAGCGGGAAGATGACGATGAAGCCGACGCTCTGGGCCGCCTCGGGCGAGGACGAGGTGAGGCCGATGAAGGCGAACACCCAGCTGAAGGCGTAACCGAAGAGCAGCAGGAGGAGGATCCCGGCGACGACGTGGGGGAAGGGGCTTTCGAAGCCGAAGCCGATGATCACGCCGACGACCAGCATCACCGTGATCGAGATGCCGTTGGTGACGATGTCGGAGAGGGTGCGGCCGGCGAGGACGGCGGCGCGCGACATCGGCAGCGAGCGGAAGCGGTCGACCAGGCCTTTGCGCAGGTCCTCGGCGATCCCCATCGCGGTGACGAAGCCGCCGAAGGCCATCGTCTGGACGAGGATCCCGGGGATGAGGAAGTTGATGTAGCTGTGGCCGGGGGTCGGGATCGCGCCGCCGAAGACGTAGGCGAAGAGCAGCACGAACATGATCGGCTGCACGGTGAAGGCGAGCAGCAGGTCGGGCGCCCGGGCGATGCGCAGGAAGTTGCGTCTCGCCAGCACGAGCGTGTCGGAGAGCGCCGTGCCCCTCATCCCTCGCCCTCCCCCTCCTGCCCCGCTTCGGCCGCGTGCCCGGTCAGGGTGAGGAAGACGTCGTCGAGCGTCGGCCGCCGCATCGAGATGTCGTCGATGCCGACCCCCGCGTCGTTCAGGCGCTGGACCGCGGCGGCGATCGTCCCTTTGCGCTCGGCGACCGGCACCCGCAGGACGATCCCGTCGAGCTCCGGCGGCGCCGAGCAGAATCCGGCCAGCGCCGCGATCGCCGCTTCCGAGGCGTCCGCCGACTCCAGCGTCACGTCCAGCGCCTCGCCGCCGACCTGGTCCTTCAGCTCGTCCGAGGAGCCCTCGGCGATCACCCTGCCGTGGTCGATGACCGAGATGCGGTCGGCGAGCCGGTCGGCCTCCTCCAGGTACTGGGTCGTGAGCAGCACCGTCGTCCCCTCGGCGACGCGCCCTTCGATCGTCTCCCAGAGGCCGATGCGGCTGCGCGGGTCGAGCCCGGTCGTCGGCTCGTCGAGGAAGAGGACCGGCGGGCGCGCCACCAGCGCCGCGGCGAGATCGAGGCGCCGCCGCATCCCGCCCGAATAGGTGCGGACGAGGCGCCCGCCCGCCGCCTCGAGGTCGAAGCGCTCCAAGAGCTCCGTCGCCCGCGCCTTCGGCTCACCCTTCGGCAGGTGGTAGAGCCGGCCGACCATCTGCAGGTTCTCGAAGCCGGTCAGGTTTTCGTCGACCGCCGCGTACTGGCCGGCGAGGCCGATGCTGCGGCGCAGGCGCGGCGCTTCGGTGGCGACGTCGATGCCGGCGACCCGGGCGCTGCCGCCGTCGGCGGGCAGCAAGGTGGTGAGGATGCGGACGGCGGTCGTCTTCCCCGCCCCGTTCGGCCCGAGCAGACCGAGCACCGTGCCTGCCGGCGCGGCGAGGTCGACGCCGTCCAGCGCCCGCACGTCGCCGTAGGACTTGACCAGACCCTCCGCCTCGATCGCGGCTCCCGCAGACATCGGTTGCTCCTATGTCAAGCCATCGCCGCGATCTGCGGCCCCGGCAGGTCTCTCTGAGTGTCGACGGTGTTCATGTATCTCCCTCTCTCGGATTTGAGGAGAAGCCGCCAGACCCGGCGGGCGAGGTGGCGCTTCA
>DASZUW010000413.1:0-4351 GCA_035547475.1 Solirubrobacterales bacterium | reverse complement strand
CCCTCCCCAGGCCGCCTTCGGCGGGAGTTCCTGGGGAGGGTCCCCCGACGTCCGCATGTCGGGGCGCTCTGTGAGTACGCTGGGCGCGTGGATGTCGATGTCCTTCGTCGAACGGCTTTCTTCGAGCAGCACGAGGAGCTCGGGGCCAAGTTGGTGCCGTTTGCCGGGTGGGAGATGCCGGTGCTCTACGAGGGGATCCGGGAGGAGCACACGGCGGTGCGCACGCACGCGGGGATGTTCGACGTCTCCCACATGGGCGAGGTCGAGGTCGAGGGGCCGGGCGCGCTCGAGTTCCTGCAGCTCGTGCTGTCGAACGACGTCTCGAAGATCGCCGTCGGCGGGGCGCAGTATTCCTGCCTCTGCAACGAGAGCGGCGGGGTCATCGACGACCTCTTCGCCTACCGGCTGGGGACCGACCGCTTCCTCGTCGTCACCAACGCCGCCAACCACGAGACCGACCTGCAGTGGCTCGGCCGCTGGTCGCGCGACTACGACGTCGCCGTCCGCGACGTCGCCGACCGTTACGCGATGCTCGCCGTGCAGGGCCCGCACGCCCGCGCGATCGTCGCCGCGACGCTGAAGGTCAGCCTGCCGGAGCGCCTCCGGGTGATCGCCCAGAACGTCGGCCGGCGCCCGGCGCTGATCTGCGGCACCGGTTACACCGGCGAGGACGGGGTCGAGATCCTGATCGACCCCGAGGTCGCGATCCCGGTCTTCAAAGAGCTGCGGCTCGCCGGCGTCGTCCCCTGCGGGCTCGGCGCGCGCGACACGCTGCGGCTGGAGGTCTGCTTTCCGCTGCACGGCAACGAGCTGACGCCGGAGCGCAACCCGATCGAGGCGGGGCTCGGCTGGGCCTGCAAGGAGGCGACCGGGTTCCTCGGCTCGCCCGCGGTCGCGCGGGCGCGCGCCGAGGGGACCGCCGAGCGCCTCGTCCCGTTCACGATCGAGGGCGCCGGGATCCCGCGCGAGGGCAACCCGGTGCTCGGGGCGCGCGGCGAGCACGTCGGCGTGGTGACGAGCGGCACCTTCGCGCCCTCGCTCGAGGTCGGCGCCGGGATGGCCTACGTGCGGAGCGACCTCGCCGAGCCGGGGACCGAGGTCGAGATCGACGTGCGCGGCAAGCATCGGGCCGCGCGGCTAGCTTCCAAGCCCCTGTACCCCAGACCATCAACCGGACAAGCCACCGACAAGATCAGGAGTTGAACTTGGCCGAGGCCAGCTATCCAGACGACCTGCGCTATCACGACCAGCACGACTGGGTCCGGGTCGAAGGCGACTCGGCGACCTTCGGGATCACCTGGTACGCCCAGGACACGCTCGGCGAGGTCGTCTTCTTCGAGCCGCCCGAGCCGGGCACGACGCTGACCAAAGACCAGCCCTACGCGGAGGTCGAGTCGGTGAAGGCGGTCTCCGACGTGATCGCGCCGATGTCGGGCGAGGTGACCGAGGTGAACGACGCGCTCGCCGACAGCCCGGAGAAGATCAACGAGGACCCCTACGGCGAGGGCTGGCTGGTGAAGGTGAGGCTCTCCCACCCGGAGGAGGCCGAGGCGCTCCTCTCCGCGGCCGAGTACCAGAAATTGCTTGACCGGTAAGGCCGCGTAATTGGCCGCATTTTGGGGGCGCGGTTGCCCGGCGAGCCCGCCTCCTCACTTCCCTAGCCTGTAACGGGTGAGCCGCTATACGTCAGCCACCCCTGACGATCGCGCCGCGATGCTGGCCGCGATCGGCGTCGATTCGGTCGACGAGCTGTTCGAGCAGATCCCCGGCCCGCTGCGGCTCGGGCGGCCGCTCGACCTGCCCGCCGGGATGAGCGAGGCCGAGGTCTACGAGCGCCTCGCGGCGCTGGCGGCGCGCAACGCCGACGCCGAAACGCAGGTGACCTTCCTCGGCGCGGGGATGTACGACCACTACGTGCCGGCGATCGTCGACGCGATCACGCAGCGCTCCGAGTTCCTGACCCCGTACACGCCCTACCAGCCGGAGATCTCCCAGGGCGGGCTGCAGGTGATGTTCGAGTTCCAGACCGCGATGTCGGAGCTGACCGGGCTGCCGGTGTCGAACGCCGGGCTCTACGAGGGGCCGAGCTCGGTCGCCTCGGCCGGCTACCTGGCGATGGGGGCGACCAAACGGCGCAAGTTCGTGATCTCGCGCGGCGTCCACCCGCACAGCCGCGAGACCCTCGTCACCTACTCGGCCGGCTACGGCGCCGAGGTCGTCGAGGTCGGGCTCGAGGGCGGCCTGACCGACGCGGCGGCGCTGGCGGCGGCGGTCGACGAGGAGACCGCGGCGGTCATCCTGCAGAGCCCGAACTTCCTCGGCGCGGTCGAGGACGTCGAGGCGCTCGGCGCGGCGGCGAAGGAGCACGGGGCGCTCCTGGTCGTCGCCTGCGACCCGATGACGCTGGGGATCCTGAAGCCGCCGGGCGAGTGCGGCGCCGACATCGCCCTCGGCGAGGGCCAGCCGCTGGGCAATCGGCTCGACTTCGGCGGCCCGTCGTTTGGCTTCTTCTGCGCGACCGAGGCGCAGATCCGCCGCATGCCGGGACGGATCGCGGGCGAAACGGAGGACGTCGACGGGCGCCGCGGCTTCGTCCTCGCGCTGCAGACGCGCGAGCAGCACATCCGCCGCGAGAAGGCGACGAACAACATCTGCACGGCGCAGGCGCTGAACGCGCTCGGCGCGATGGTCCACCTGGCGTGGCTCGGGCGCGAGGGCTTCCGCGAGCTCGGCGAGTTGCTGGTGCGGCGCACGGCCTACGCGCGGCAGCGGCTCGCCGCGGTGGACGGGGTGGAGCTGCTGCACGACGCGCCGGTCGTGCGCGAGTTCGCGGTGCGCCTGGACGCGCCGGTGGAGCGGGTGCTCGACCGGGTCGCGGAGCGCGGGATCGCGGCCGGATACGCGCTGGGGCGCGAGTACCCCGAGTACGACGACGCGCTGCTCGTCGCCATCACCGAGCGGCGGACCCGCGAGCAGATCGACGCCCTGGCCGAGGCGCTCGGCACCGCGGTCGCGGCCGAGCGCGTGGAGGTGACCGCGTGACGCTCGCCGAGGCGCCGCTGCAGCGCGAACGCGCGACGACGATCTTCGAGAAGTCGAAGGCCGGGCGGCGCGCCGCCGTGCTCCCCGACGCCGACGTCCCCGCGACGCCGATCGAGGAGCTGATCCCGGCGAACCTGCTGCGCTCCGAGCCGCCGAACCTCCCCGAGGTTGCCGAGCCGGAGATCGTCCGCCACTACAACCGCCTGAGCCGGCGGAACTTCGACCTCGACTCGGGCTTCTACCCGCTCGGCTCCTGCACGATGAAGCACAACCCGCGGCTGAACGAGCGGGTCGCGGCGCTGCCGGGCTACGCGCGGCTGCACCCGGCGCAGGACCCGCGCCGGGCCCAGGGGGCGCTCGAGCTGATGTGGCTCCTGCAGGCGAGCCTGGCGGAGATCTGCGGCCTGCCCAGCGTCAGCCTGCAGCCCTCGGCCGGCTCCCACGGCGAGCTCGCGGGCCTCTTGCTGACCCGCGCCTACCACGCCGACCGCGGCGAGGTCCGCACCAAGGTCCTGGCGCCGGACACCTCCCACGGCACCAACCCGGCGTCGGTGGCGATGGCGGGCTACGAGGTCGTGAAGGTCGCGACGAACGAGCGCGGCGGCGTCGACATGGACGACCTGCGCGCCAAGATCGAGGCGGACCCGGCGCAGATCGCCTGCCTGATGCTGACGAACCCGAACACGCTCGGGCTCTTCGACGAGAACATCGAGGAGATCGCCGGGCTGATCCACGCCGCGGGCGGCACGCTCTACTACGACGGCGCCAACCTGAACGCGATCATGGGGCGGACGCGGCCCGGCGACATGGGCTTCGACATCGTCCACCTGAACCTGCACAAGTCCTTCAGCCAGCCGCACGGCGGCGGCGGGCCGGGGGCGGGGCCGATCGCGGTGAGCGAGCGGATCGAGCCGTTCCTGCCGCGCCCCCAGGTGGTGCGCCGCGAGGGCACCAACGGCCACGGGCCGACCTTCGACCTCGACTTCGACCGCCCCAAGTCGATCGGGCGCCTGCGCGGCTTCCAGGGCAACTTCGGCGTCTTCGTGCGCTCCTACGCCTACATCCTGAGCCTCGGCGCCGACGGCCTCGCCGAGGCCTCGGAGACCGCGGTCCTGAACGCCAACTACCTGAAGGCGCGGCTCGCCGAGGGGCGCGCGGGCGAGCGCCTGCCGGTCGCCTTCGACCGCCACTGCATGCACGAGTTCGTCCTCTCGGGGCGGCCGATGAAGAACGAGCTCGGCCTGGCGACGCTCGACCTCGCCAAGCGCCTGCTCGACTTCGGCTTCCACCCGCCGACCGTCTACTTCCC
>DASZUW010000412.1:0-7522 GCA_035547475.1 Solirubrobacterales bacterium | reverse complement strand
CGCGACGTCGACGTGCTCGACGTGGAAGGCGACCTCGCCCTCATAGACGCGTCCCGTCTCCCCCTCCGCGCAGGACACGGTCACCGGCTCGCCGGTCGGCACCACGGTGCCGGCCCGGCCCGTGCCGACGACCGCCGGGATTCCCAACTCGCGCGCGACGATCGCCGCGTGGCAGGTGCGGCCGCCGCGATTGGTGATGATCGCCGCGGCGGTCTTCATCACCGGCTCCCAGTCCGGCGAGGTGGTGTCGGCCACCAGTACCTCGCCCGGCCGGAAATCCGGGAGGGCGGCGAGGTTCTCGATCAGCCGCGCCCGTCCCGAGGCGATCTTCTCTCCCACCGCGCGGCCCTCGATCAGGGTCGGCGGGTGGGCATCGAGAACGAAGCGCTCGATGGCGGTCGCCCGGCGCCGCGAGGCGACCGTCTCCGGGCGGGCCTGGACGACGTAGACCTTGCCGTCGGTCCCGTCCCTGGCCCACTCCATGTCCATCGGTCGGCCGTAGTGGCGCTCGATCTTGATCGCGTAGTCGGCGAGCACGAGCACGTCCTCGTCGCCGATGCAGTAGCGGGCGCGATCCTGCCTGGGGGTGGGCACGTTGCGGGTCGTCTGCTTGCTGCCGCCCTCGGCGAACACCATCTTGACCGCCTTGTCGCCGAGCCGCCGGCGCAGCACGGCGCGGTGGCCGGCGGCGAAGGTCGGCTTGTGAACGTAGAACTCGTCGGGGTCGACCGCGCCCTGTACGACGTTCTCGCCCAGGCCGTAGGCGCCGGTGACCAGGACCACGTCGCGGAACCCCGACTCGGTGTCCAGCGAGAAGAAGACGCCCGAGGCCGAGAGGTCGGAGCGCACCATCTTCATCACGCCGATCGACAGCGCCACGGCGAGATGGTCGAACCCCTGGTCGATCCGGTAGTGGATCGCCCGGTCGGTGAAGAGGCTCGCGAAACAGCGTCGGCAGGCGTCGAGCAGGCTCGCCTCGCCCTTGATGTTCAGGTAGCTCTCCTGCTGGCCGGCGAAGCTCGCGGTCGGTAGGTCCTCGGCGGTCGCCGAGCTGCGGACGGCAAGGCTCACGTGCTCGCCGTACTCTTCCTGCAGCGCACGGTAACCGGCGACGATCTCGGCGGCGAGGTCCTCCGGGAGGTCGGCACCGTAGACGATCTCGCGGGCGCGGCGCCCGCGACGGGCCAGGTCGGCGACATCGGCGGGGTCGAGTCCCGCGAGGGTGGTTCGCAGCGGCTCGACGGCCCCGGCCTCCGCGAGCGTGTGCCGGTAGCCCTCGGCGGTGATCGCGAACCCGTGCGGCACGAGCACGCCTTCGCCCGAGAGCTCCCGGTACATCTCACCGAGCGAGGCGTTCTTGCCACCCACCGAGGGCACGTCTCCGGCCCCGAATTCCTCGAAGAAGCGCACATACTCGAATTCGGACACAGATCTTCCCCTGCCTTGGCGGCCTTTTCCGTACTTCTCTCGGCAGGCTCGCGCCGCAGCCGGTGGAACGCATCGGGAAGGTTCCCCCATCAGAGCTGCGGCGAAGTACCGAGAGGGGCCGCTCGCCGCTCGGGCGAGCCCATGCGACCCGAGCCCTATCGGCCTGTCCGTCAGTGGCCGATCGGCCAGGCCGGGAGGCCTGCCTGATCTGACCCCATTGGCATACGCCGCCATCGCGCCGGGGGATTTGGCATCTGACCTCGCCTCGCCCGCGTCCCTGGTCGCGGACGGTGGCCACGAGGAGGCGGCGGCATCGCTGCGAGTCGAGCCCATAGAGCAGCGGTACGCCGGTCGCGAGTGCTGTGGGGTGCAGGCGGGCGTCGAGCATCCCCTGAGGTCGACAGGGCCGCCGTGTCGGTCGCCCTCGTGCGAGCCTCTCGGTCGATGGCCGCGCTGCGTGTATTGCTGAGCGAGGGCTCCAGCCTGACGGCGCGGGAGACCCTGACCTGCCTCGGGTCGCTCGGCCACCGGATCGAGGTGGTCGACCCGGACCCGCTGTGCGTCGCCCGTTTCAGCCGCTGGACGAGGCGCGTCCACCGTGGTCCGTGCGCGGCGGAGGATCCGCGTGGATACCTCGAGACGGTCGGCACGCTGGTCGAGGAGCGGGCGATCGACGTCGTGCTGCCCACCCACGAGCAGGCCTGGCTCTTCGCGGTGGGCGCCGAGCTCGGGTTCGAGATTCCGGTCGCGGTCGCCCCGGCCGCGGCCTTCGACCGGGTCCAGGGCAAGGTCGCCTTCGCGGAACTGTTGGAGGTGCTCGCGCTGCCCCAGCCGCTGTGGCGGCCGGTGCGAAGCGAGGAGGACCTGAGCGGATTCCCCCTCCCGTACTGGCTGAAGGCGGACTTCGGCACCGCCGGTCGCACGGTGCGGGCCGTGCGCGACGAGCCGTCCCGCGCGGCCGCGATCGAGGCGTTGCTCGCCGGCGACCAGGGCCCGGCGATGGCCCAGCGGCCCGCGGAGGGCCAGTACGGGCAGGCGCAGGCGCTCTTCGCGCACGGCAGGTTGCTCGCCGTCCACACCAGCGTCCGGCGCGGCGTCGGGATGGGCGGCAGCGCCGCCGCCAGGGTCGGTGTCGACCACCCTGTCGTCCGCGGGCACGTCGCCGCACTCGGCGAGGCCCTCGACTGGCACGGCGGCATCACCCTCGACTACTTTCACGTCGACGGTGCGCCCAGCTACATCGAGTGCAACCCGCGGACTGTCGAGCCGGGGAACGCCGCAGCGAGCGGGGTGAACCTCCCCGAGCTTCAGATCGCCCTCACGCGCGGGGAGGACCGGCCGCCCACCGTCCGCGCCGGCAGGGCGGGCGTCCGGACGCACGGCCTGCTCGCGCTGCTCCTCGGCGCGGCCGACCGGGGTGCCTCGCGACGGGACCTGCTGGGCGAGGTCGGCGCCGCGATCCGCGGCACCGGGATCTACGCCGACAGCGCCGAGCAGCTGACGCCTTGGCGCGATCCGCCGAGCCTGGCGGCGCTCGCCGCCGTCCTCGCGCAGTTGCTCGTCTCGCCGCGGCGGGCGGGCGACATCACCGCCGGTGCGGTCCGCCGCTATTCGGTCGGCATCGAGGGGGTGCGCCGGCTCCGGGCGGGTGCGTCACCCGACGGTCCGGCATAGCCGGCGCGGGCCCGTCTGCGAGAACCGACCCGCCTCGCTGCGGAAGCCCACCTGAGGAGGACCGTCTCCCTGGCGACGGCGACGCTCCTCGCGATGATGCTCGATACAGGTCTCGACCGCGGCGCGGGCGGCAACGCGAGAAGGTCGTCCTTCCTCGAGGCGGCCGCAGGCCTCGTCATGAAGCGGGCGGTGGCCTCGTCGCCTACAGGCCGCAGCGGCCCCGGTGCCGGGGGGGTGCCGGGCGATGGAATGCTCTGCCGCGGAAAGGTCACCGGGCATCCCGACGGCGACCGAGACGTTTCCCCGACACGACCTTCACCGTACGATCTCCCGGTCGAAGACCGCCCATGAGCCGATCCCCGTCCACGACCACCCTGAAGATCCTCTTCGCGCAGTCCCACAACCGCTGTGCGGCGCCCGGCTGCGGCAACGAGATCGTCGCCCGCGGGACGCCCGTGGACACCCCGGCCGTCGTCGGACACGTCGCCCACATCGTCGCCCGCAGCGCCGAGGGGCCGCGTGGCGATCCGGCCTTCCCGAAGGCCCGGCTGCACGAGGAGGCGAACCTCCTTCTCCTCTGCGGCCACCACCACTCCCTGGTCGACGCCCAGGACTCCACCTTCACGGTCGAGGAGCTACGGCGCTGGAAGGAGAGTCATGTCGCCGGCGACGGCGAGCTGCCGCGGGCGCCGGTGCCCGATCAGGTGCCCCCGCCTCCGCGAGGCTTCGTCAACCGGGTCGACGACCTGGAGGAGCTTGACCGCCTCGGGCGGGTCGCCGACGTTGGCGGCGGCCCGGCGGTGGTGGTGGTGAGCGGGACGCACGGGATCGGGAAGTCGGCGATCGCCCGCCACTGGGCCCGTCGGGCCAAGGCGCGCTTCGTCGACGGCTGCCTCTACACCGACTTCGGCGAGCTCCGCCACCGTGGCGGCGTGATGGTCGAGGACGTGCTGGGCGGCTTTCTCGGCGACCTCGGGGTGCCCGTCGAGGCGATCCCCGGCGGCTTCGCGGCCCGGGTGGCCCTCTTCCGCACCCACACGGCCCGGAAGAGGCTCCTGATCGTGCTCGACGACGTCGAGCGGGCGGCGGAGGTCTACCCGCTCCTCCCGAACGCGGAGGGCAGCATGGTGCTCGTCGCAGGGCGGACCCCGCTTCCGGAGTTGGTCGCCGAGGTCGCCTCGCCCCTGCCCCTCGCGCGGCTCAGCCGGCAGAACGGAGAGGAGATCCTCGAGGCGATGATCGGGGCCAGGCGAGCCCGCTCCGAACCCGAGGAGGTCGCCGAGCTCCTGCGGATATGCGACGGACTCCCCGTCGCGATGCGGGTCTGCGGGGCGCGACTCGAGATCGAGCGCGATCGCCCGGTCTCGTGGCTGGTGGGGTTGCTGGCCGACGAGGAGCGCCGTCTCGAGGAGCTGGGCGGCCCCAGGGGAACCCTCGACGCCGTCTTCAACGATGCGCTCACCGCCCTCGGCGAGGACGAGCGGCGACTCTACCGACGCCTCGGCTCGCATCCGGGCGTGTCCTTCACGGCCGCCGCCTCGGCGGCCGCCGCCGAGGAGCCGATCGTGAAGGCCGCCGCCCTGCTCGAGCGCCTCGCCGCCGCCCAGCTGCTCGAGGTCGACGGCGCGCGCTACCGCTTCCACGACCTGCTGCGGATTCATGCGCGGAAGACCGCCCGGCGAGCCGAACCCGAGCACGTGCGTGAGGCGGTGGAGTGGCGCGTGGTCCGCCACTACGAACGCTCGGCCTGGAGGGCCGACACCGCGATCAGCCCGGAGCGTCTCCGGATCGGCGGGCGACCCGAGGACCTCTGGGACGGCGAGCCCGCCTTCGGCTCGGCCGAGTCGGCACTCGCCTGGTTCGAGTCCGAACGGTTCAACCTGATCGAGGCGATCCGCGCCGCCGCCCGGCGAGGATGGGACCGGGAGGTCGCCCGCATCTGCGAGTTCCTCTGGCCCTGCTATTCCAACCGCAAGCCCTTCCTCGAGTGGATCGAGGCATATCGGCTGGGTGCGGACGCGGCCGGACGCCGCGGCGATGCCGCCACCGAGGCGAGACTCCGGGCGGGGCTGGCGAAAGCCCTGATCGAGATCGACGACCTGCCCGGCGCCGCGCAGGAGCTGGACGCCGCCGAACGGCTGGCGGAGAGCTCCGGACACCGCCATCTGTCTGCGTCCGTGCTCGAGTTCAGGGGCCACCTCGAGTTGGCGCAGGAGGACTTCGCCGCGGCGCGGGACGCCTATCAGGGGTCGCGCGACCTCCATGCGGAGGCGGATGTGCCAAGGGGCGTGACGCTTCAGGACTACCATCTCGGCAGGGCCCTGGCGGGGCTCGGCGAGGACGAGGCGGCGGTCGACTCATACGACCGCGCCCTGGGTGGCGTGGACCCCGAGACCGATGAGCTCCTGATGGGCCGGACCCTGATCCATCTGGCGGAGTCCCGACTGCGTCTGGACGATCCCGAGGCGGCGGCGAGCTCCGCGCTGAGGGCACTGGAGATCATGCGCAGGCACAGACTCCCCTACTACGAGGCTCGCTGTCTGGAGGTCCTCGGCGCGATCGACGCCGAGACCGGACGTCCGGACGAGGCGGCGCGGAGGCTACGGGACGCGCACGCGATCTATGTCTCGATCAGCAGCCCGCGAGCCGACCTCGAGCTGTTCCTCCCGGCCCACCCCGGCTAGCCCTCGACAGGGAGGACTCGGAGCGTGGCCTCGCCGAGCCGCGTCTCCAGGGCCTGCCCGTCGACCACGCGACCGAGGGCGGTGTGCGCGCGCACCGCCGAGGCGACGAGGCCCACGGGGTCCTCGATCGGCGTCTCGGGCCGGAGGAGCCGGAGGCCCGCCCCCCTGGCGGCGACCGCCACCAGGTCACCCGCGACCGCCGCCGCGGCGATCTGACTCCCGGGATAGGAGGAGAGCGTCGCGGCGGCCCACGCCCGCGCCTCGTCCCCTCTGCCGTCCTCCGGGCGGCGGACGATGACGTCGGCGCTCTGCCGCAGGCGCTCGTCGGTCTCCTGGTCGTCGACCACCAGGTGCGAGTGCACCACCTCCTCGTCGGGCAGGACTCGGAGGTGGGCCGGGAACCTCTCGAGGAGGATCCGCCCGTCGCGCCGTCCGGCCTCGAGGCGCGCAAGCACCAGATGCGCCGTGACCGCCTCGAGGAAGGGACGGGGCGTCGCGACGGGCGTGACCCGGGTCGGTCGCGCGGGCGCCTCGAGGTCGATCAGCTCGTAGATGACCTCGCGCAGGCGTCCCATCGCCCGCCCCGGTTCGGCGAAGCAGCGCTCCGCGAGGTCGCGATAGCGGCCCGGGTCCCATGTTCGACCGACCGCCTCGAGCTGACCGCGCAGACCCTCGTCCGGGTGGAGCCGCGGGGCGCGCACGCCGAACTCGGCCAACGGGGTGCCCGGGAGCATCTCCTCCTGCCCCCAGGCCCCCAGCAGTACCGGCACGCCGAGGGCGGCGGCGTAGAAGGTGACGGAACCGTGGTCGCCGATGAGACAGTCGGCCGCGATCAGCGCCCCGCGCCAGCCACCTCGGGGGGGCAGCAGCCGAAGGCCGCCTTCGCCCGCCTCACGCAGCCAGGTCCGGACCTGCCAGGACCCGTGCCCCGACCAGACGTTGGGATGGATGATCGCCGCGACGCGGTACTCGTCGGCCGGCAGCTCGGCGAGCAGCCTCGCCGCCAGGTCGGGGCCCTCGGCGAGCAGCGAGCGGGTCCGCCAGGTCGAGGAGAGGACCACGACGCGGTGGTGGTCCTCCGCGCCGAGCGCGGCGCGGTAGTCCCGCCGCCGACGGCGGCTCGCCTCCAGCCTGTCCATCCACGGGTCGCCGACGACCGCCGTCGCGAACTCGCCGTCCGGGGCCGCCCACTGCCCTTCTTGCTCGGGATGGGAGAGGGCGACGGTCGTCCGGCGACGATGTGCCCCGGATATACGGGGCAGCGGCGGGACGCCGTCATCGGGGACGGTCTTCGTCTTGCCGAAGCCGATCCCGTGCGAGGTCAGGAGGAGCGGCGACCGGAGCCGCTCGAGGCCGCCGTTGTGGCTGGCGGCGATCGCGAGGTCGAACTCGGTGTCGATTGCCTGGTCCCAGGGGATCACGCGGCCACCCGTCTCCCGCAGCGCCTCGAGAACCCCGTCGGCGAAGGCCGAGCCGTCGTCCTCGAGCGTGAAGACGACCTGGATCCGTCGGTCGGGGAGGAGCTCGGAGAGGATCTCGAGGAGCCAGGTGACGGTTGCGATGTTGCGTAGGACGACGAGGACCACCCGCTCGGCCCGGATCGTCACCCACCGGGGCGCCTCCGGTCCGATCGGGACCCGGACCCATCGTCCATGTCGTGCGGGCGGGGGATCTCCGCGACGTCGACGTGCTCGACGTGGAAGGCGACCTCGCCCTCATAGACGCGTCCCGTCTCC
>DASZUW010000411.1:0-10028 GCA_035547475.1 Solirubrobacterales bacterium | reverse complement strand
CCAGAAGCCCTCCAGGTCGTCCACCGACCAGCGCCAGAGCTCGGGGTAGGTGGTGACGTCGACGCCGCGCTCGGCACGGAGCCAGTCGACGTAGGCGGTCAGGTTGGAGGCCTCGACCGCGGCGGGGGTGGGCTCCCAGAGCACCGGGGGGACGGCATCGTGGTCGGTTCGCGTCTCGGTCATCGGTCTTCCACTTTCCAGGTATCGACGGGTTGGATCGGAGGTGTCGCGGGCGGCTGCGCCGCGTCCTCGACCGTGGCCGCCGCGGCGAGGACCTCCGCCTCGGCGAAGCGTCGCCCGACCACCTGGATGCCGTTCGGCAGGGCCAGGGCCGGCAGCCCCAGGAGGTTAACCCAGGTGGCGTTGCGCATCCGGTCGAAGAGCCTGGCCGCGCCCGCCGGCGAAAGGGCGTGGTCGAAGTCGAGGCGCGGCGCCTCCATCCCGGCGACCGGCGCGACCACAAGTGGATGGTCTTCCATCCAGATCGCCACCGTGGCCGCGAGAGACTCCAGCTCGGCCCGGGCGGCGTCCAGCTCGGCCTCGCTCCGCAGTTGGCGCGCTCCGAACATCGTCTCCAGGTAGCGACGGGTTTCGACCCCCATCTCGCCGCCGCGTGCCGGTGATCCGGGCGCCAGGACGTCGGTTCCGACCAGCTCGCCGAAGAGGTCCGGCAGACGCTCCCCACCGGGGATCTCGGCCTCCACCACCTCGTAGCCCGCGTCGGCGAAAGCGGCGCACGTGACGTCGAGACGCTCGATCAGCGCCGGATCGACGACCGCCCCGAGTTGAGCGCAGAGCCTGGCGACGCGACGCGGGGCGCGGGGCGGCACGCCCGCCGGGGCGCCGGGCGGCGGGTCGGCGAGGACCGAGACGAGCAGGCGGAGGTCGTCCACCGCGCGGGCGATGGGGCCGAGGGATGACATCGCCGCCGTGATCGAGGCGCCGGCGGGCGCCCCGTCGGGGATCAGGCCGGGCGAGGTGCGGATACCGCTGACCCCGCAGAAGGCCGCCGGTACCCGGATCGAGCCACCGAAGTCGCTGCCCAGCCCGGCGGCCGAGAAGCCGGCCGCCACCGCGGCCGCGTCGCCGCCGGAGGAGCCACCGGCGGTGCGGCTCGGATCGCTGGGGTTGCGGGTCACCCCGTGCAGCTCCGAGACCGTGTTCCAGCGTGACTTGAAATCCGGCTGCTTCCCCTTGCCGAGGATCAGCGCCCCGGCCGCGCGGAGGCGGGCAGGGGCGATGGCGTCGGCCGCGGCCCGGTTGGCGGCCCGTGCCCGGACGCCTTCGGTCGACGCCAGGCCCGCGACGTCGAAGGTCTCCTTGACGACCACCGGCACGCCGTCGAGCGGTCGCGGCCGGCCGTCCGAGGAGCGCTCGTCGGCTCGCGAAGCCTCGGCCAGCACCTGCTCGGGAACCCGGCGGGCGCTGAACGCGCCGATCCGAGGCTCCTCGGCCTCGATCCGCTCGAGGTGGGCGAGCGCGACCTCGCGCCGACTCACCTCGCCGGCCGCGACCAGGCTCGCGATCGCCCCCGCGCCGAGTGCCGTCAGCTCGTCCACCCTGCGCCCCTACACCCGTTCGATCAGGGTCCCGGTGCCGATCCCGCCACCACAGCACATCGTCACCAGTCCGACCTCGCGATCGGAGCGCTCCATCTCGTGCAGCAGGGTGGCGAGGAGCCGCGCGCCGGTGGAGCCGAGGGGATGTCCGATCGCCATCGCCCCGCCGTTCACGTTGACCCGCTCGGGATCGGGCCCGAGCTCCCGTTCCCAGGCACCGACGACCGAGGCGAAAGCCTCGTTGACCTCGAACAGGTCGATGTCGGAGATCGCCATCCCGTTGCGCTTCAGCAGTTTCTCGGTGGCCGGGATCGGACCGGTAAGCATGATCACCGGGTCGACGCCGACCGCGACCTGGTCGACGATGCGAGCGCGCGGTCGCAGGCCCAGCTCCTCCGCCCGCTCGCGCGAGGCGAGCAGCACGGCCGCCGCGCCGTCGGAGATCTGCGAGGCATTGCCCGCGGTGATCTTGCCGTCCTCGCGGAAGGCGGGGCGGAGGCCGGCCAGCGTCTCGACATCGGTTCCCGGGCGGATGCCCTGGTCGCTGACCAGCTCCTCGCCGTCGATCTCGATCGGCACCATCTCGCGGTCGAAGCGACCCTCGTCGGTGGCCCGGGCGGCGCGTCGGTGGGAGCGCACGGCGAGCTCGTCGAGCTCCGCCCGGGAGATCCCCCAGCGATCGGCGATCATCTCGGCCGAGATCCCCTGCGACACGAGGTCGTGCTTTTCCAGCAGGGCGGGCGGCCACGGGGTGCCGACCTGGTCCTCCCAGGTGAGGCCGACGCCCATCGGGATGTGGCCCATGTGCTCGACCCCACAGCCGATCGCCAGGTCGACCGCGCCGGAGCCGACCAGGGCGGCGCCGAAGTTGACCGCCTGCTGGGCCGAGCCGCACTGACGGTCCACGGTCGAGGCCGGCACCTCGACGGGGAGGCCGGCCTGCAGCCACGCGTTCCGTCCGACGTTGTAGGTCTGCTCGCCGTACTGGAAGACGCAGCCGGTAATCACGTCGTCGACCTCCGAGCCGTCGAGGCCGGTCCGTCGCAGCAGCGCCGAGTAGCAGGCGCCCAGCAGCTCGTTGGCATGGATGTCCCTGTAGTACCCCTTTTCGGGGTGGCCCTTGCCGACCGGGGTTCGCACCGCGTCGACGATCACGACCTCACGTCCGGCCGACTTGCTCATCCGCATTCCCTCCTCCGTACCTTTACCAAACGGTTGGTAGGAATATAGTCGCGTCATGAGCGACTCGCCGATCTTGGTCGAGGTGGAGGGCCCGATCCTGCGCATCGCCCTGAACCGTCCTCGGCGCCGGAACGCGGTCGACCTCGCCATGGCCGAGGGGATCGCCACCGCCCTCGATCGGCTCGACCAGGACGGGCAGCTGGCGGTCGGCGTGATCGAGGGAAAGGGGCCGGGCTTCTGCTCGGGCCTCGATCTGAAGTCCTACGAGGAGACGGGGCGATTGCCGACCGTCCCCGGTCGCGGCTTCGCCGGGATCGCGGAGCGGTCCTGCCGGAAGCCGCTGTTGGCGGCGATCGAGGGCTTCGCGCTGGCGGGCGGGCTCGAGATCGCCTTCGCCTGCGACGTCATCGTCGCCGCCAACGACGCGATTTTCGGGCTGCCGGAGGTGAGGCGGGGGCTGGTCGCAGCCGGCGGCGGCCTGTTCGGCCTGACCCGTCGGACCTCGCTCGGAGCGGCGCTCGAGCTGGCACTCACCGGGCGTCCGGTGGGCGCCGCGCGGGCGCAGCGCCTGGGTCTGATCGACCAGCTTGCGGCGCCCGGGGAGGCGGCGCGGGAGGCGATGGCCTTGGCGGGCGCGATCGCGGCCGGGGCACCGCTCTCGCTGGCGGCGACGAAAGCGATCCTGCGCGACGGCTGGCATGCCGACCGAGGACAGTTCGAGCGGCTGCAGGCGGCCCTCGCCGCCGAGGTCCTCACCTCGGCGGACGCGGCGGAGGGAATCGCGGCGTTCAACCAGGGCCGGCCGCCTTCCTGGCGCGGCCGCTAGATGAGTCCAGGCAACTACCAACCGTATGGTAGTCTCGCTCCGTCCCCGCGGATGGGTCCCGGGGTAGGGAAAGGAGCCGCGTTGGTAGATGTCCTGAGGCCGCAGCCCGCATGGGCGAGCGAGTGCGGCCACACGAACCTCGGGCCGGCCCAGGCGGCCGACGCCGCGCCTGCCGCGGCAGACCGCGACCTCGTCGCCGAGCGCATCGCCCGCTACGGCTGGTCCTACGACGAACGCGACGCCGAGTCGCTCGGTGAGTGCTTCACCGTCGACGGGACCTGGCAGGGCCGCATCATGGGGACGCGGCAGATCGGGCCGTTCAGGGGACGAAAGGCGATCGTCGAGTTCCTCACCGGCTTCTGGGACGAACAGGCCGACCAACGCCGGCACGTCTTCACCAACGTCGTCGTCGACAGCCTCGACGGCGACCGGGCGACCGCGCACGCCTACCTGATCCTGCTCGCCTCGAGCGAGGAGCGGACCTCGGTCGAGACCGCCGGGCCGTATCGCTTCGAGGCCGCGCGCGATGACGGCATCTGGCGGCTGACGCTTCTCGCGGCGGGTTTCGATGTCCCCTTCTGAGCCGCTCCGGGAGATCGCCGACGGCTCCGGCCGTCGCCGCTACCAACCAAACGATTGTATGGTAGGGTGATCGCCATGTTCGCCGGGGCAGACAACAGGGTCGCGGTCGTCGCGAGTGCGCAGACCCACCTGAAAGAGAATTGGGGCAATCGCCAACACGTCGACCTGATCTCGGAGGCGGTCGCGGCCGCGCTCAAGGGCTCGGGACTGAGGATCGAGGACATCGACTTCGTCATCGATTCCGGCAGCGACGTGCTCGACGGCCGCAGCATCTCCAACTGCGGCTTTCTGGGCGCGATGGGCGCCCACCACAAGGAAGAGTCGCGGGTCGAGGAGGACGGCCTCTGGGCGGCTCTCTACGGAGCGACCAAGATCGCCTCGGGATCGGCCGAAGCGGGCCTCCTGATCGCCTACTCGAAGCCCTCCGAGGGCGACGTCTCCGCCTACTGGTGGAGCCAGCTCGAGCCCTTCTACCAGCGCCCGGTCGGATTCGGCCAAGAGGCCGCGGGGGGTCTGCAGGCGCAGAGCTACCTCGCCAAGCACAGGCTCTCCGACGAGATCTTCGGCGACGTGGTCGCCGCCGAATGGGCGAAGGCCGACGCCAATCCCTGGGTGGAGACGCGGGAAGCCCCCGACGCCGCCGCGGTGAAGGCCTCGCCGGCCGTCGCGGCGCCGCTGCGCCAACTCGAGATGGCCCGCCCGTTGGACGGGGCGGTCGCCGTCGTGATCGCCTCCGCCCGGCTCGCCGCGCGCAACCCGGACCCGGTCTGGATCACCGGCATCGGCACGGCGATGGACCAGCACGCCTTCGTCCGCCGCGAGCGGGCCTCGCTCCCCGCCGCCAAGGTCGCCGCCGAGGCCGCCTATCGGCGGGCCAAGATCGACGATCCGACGAAGCTCTCGATCGCCGAGGTCTCGGCCTCCTCGGCGGCCACCCAGCTGATGGTCCTGGAGGCGTTGGGCCTGGCGGAGGAGGGGAGCGGCGCCTCCCTCTACCGCGACGGCACCGGGGTCGCGATCAACCCGTCGGGTGGCGCCCTGCCGGCCGATCCGATCATGGCGACCGGGCTCGTCCGGCTGCACGAGGCGGCCCAGCAGCTCGCCGGGCGGGTCGACCACGCTCCCGCGGGAGCGACCACCGCCGTCGTCCACGGGGCGGGCGGGGTCGGCATGCAGAACCACTGCGTCTTCACCTTGGAGGTCTGAGCAATGCGGGATGTGGCGATAGTCGGAACCGGGCAGACGGTGCACGCGCGCCGGCGCAAGGACGTCAGCCAGGCGGGCCTGGTGCGGGAGGCGGTCGACGCCGCCCTGGTCGACGCCGAGATGACGCTGGCCGACATCGACTCGATCGTGGTGGCCAGCGGGCCGGTCCTCTTCGGCGCGGTCAACCACCCGGAGAAGTGGCTGGTCGACGGCCTCGGCGGCCACATGAAGCCGGTGGTGCGGATCACCAGCGGCGGTGGCACCGGGCTCGCCGGCGCCCTCGCGGCGATGAACCAGGTCTCCAGCGGCTTCGCCGACAAGGTCCTCGTGGTCGCCTACGACAAGCTCTCCGAGGGCGCGCTCCAGTACCAGATCTCCACCCTCTATGACCCGTTCTGGGGGCGGGAGTTCGCGGTCGGGATCATGGGCTTTGCCTCGGCGTATTGGAAAGCGCGGATCGAGACCCTCGGCCATACCGAGGAGGCGGCGGCGCTGGTCAGCGTCAAGAACCACAAAAACGCCTTCCGCAACCCGTACTCACACGTCCGCAAGGAGGTGACGGTCGAGGACGTGCTGAACTCGCGGCCGCTCGCCTGGCCGATCAAGCTGCTGGACGTGCCGCCGATCTCCGACGGCGCCTGCGCCGTGATCATGGCCGCCGACGAGGTCGTCCCCAAGGTCAGCGCCAAACCGGCCTGGATCCGCGGGATGTCCTACTACGGCGAGGCCGACAACGCGGCCAACCGCTTCATGCTGCAATCGGTGCCGCTGCAGCTGGCGGCGCAGCGCGTCTACAAGAAAGCCGGGATCACCAACCCGCGGCGCCAGATCGACGTCGCCGAGCTGCAGGAGCCCTACACCAACTTCGAGCTCTCCTACTACGAGGGTCTCGGGCTGTGCCGCACGGGCGAGGCCGCCCAGCTGATCGAATCGGGCGCCACCGAGATGGAGGGCGACATCCCCTGCAACCCCTCGGGCGGCTGCATGGGCGCCAACCCGATCGGGGCCACGGCCCTCATCCGGCTCGCCGAGGCGGCGCTGCAGGTGACCGACAAAGCCGATGAACGCCAGGTGCCCGGCGCCCGGACCGCGTTGGTCCAGGCCGGCGGCGGCTGGGCGAACCTGCGAGGCGTCGCCATCGTCGGCGCCGACCGCAACTAGAGGAGGAGACGATGGAGGCCAAGGCAGCCGAGCGGATGGAGATGCGCGGCAACGGGCTCGGCTCGACGCCGGGCGAGAACCCGACCTTCGACGGTCGGATCGAGCTCCCGTACACGCTCACCACGGGCAAGGCCGCGGCGACCTTCCTCGCCGAGCTGGCGAACAAGCAGCTGGTCGGTTCGCGCTGCTCCTCCTGCGGGGAGGTGGCGGTCCCGGCCCAGGACTTCTGCGCCGCCTGCGGCGAGAGCCTCTCGGAGCTGGTCGTCGTCGCCCCGACCGGTGAGCTGACCGGCTTCACCGAGACCGCCGCCGGCGTGCTGGGGACGATCCGGCTCGACGGCGCCGACGCGGATCTCGTCCACAAGCTGCTCGACGTCGAGCTCGACGACCTGGCGATCGGCACCCGCGTCGAGGCCCGTTGGGCCGCCGAGCCCGAGGGCAACGTCATGGACATCGAGGGCTTCGCGCCGAGCGACGCGGCCCCCGCCGGTCCGCCGCGGGATTTCAGCGGCTCGGCGGTCGAGCCGGTGCTCGAGCAGGCCTACGAGCTGCGGCTGGAGTACGACCATGCCTTCGGCCCCTACTACGGCACGCTCTTCGACGGCATCGCCACCAGCCGCCGCATCCAGGGCGTCCGCTGTCCCAGCTGCGACTGCGTGCTGGTGCCGCCGCGCGAGTACTGCGACACCTGCTTCTGTCGGACCGCCGAGTGGGTCGACGTCAAGGACACGGGGACGATCAAAGCCTTCTCGATCATCTACCTCGAATTCGTCGGCCAGACTCGCGAACCGCCCTACGTCTACGCCGAGATCGTCCTCGACGGCACCGCGACCAGATTGATCCATTCGGTCGGCGGGATCGACGTCGAGGAGGCGAAGGAGCGCCTGCGCACCGGGATGAAGGTGAAGGCGGTCTGGAAAGACGACGAGCCGACCGGATCGCTGGAAGACATCGAGTACTTCGAACCCATCTTCGAGGACTGACGATGGCGACCGTGGTCGATCACGAGACCGTCAAGGTCGAGGTCGAGGACGGCCTCGCCACCGTCACCCTCAACCGCCCCGAGGCGCTGAACGCGCTGAACATGCAGCTGAAGGAAGAGCTGGCGGCGGTGCTGCGCTTCCTCGCCGACGCGACCGAGGTGCGGGCGGTGCTGCTGACCGGCGCCGGCCGTGCCTTCTCGACCGGCGGCGACATCAAGCAGATGGACCCCGACCGGGGCACCGAGACGACCCGCCGGCGGATGGCGAAACTGACCCGCGAGGTGGTGATCCCGCTCGCCCGACTGGACAAACCGGTGGTCGCGGCCGTCAACGGGCACGCCCACGGACTCGGCCTCGGCATCGCCCTCGCCTGCGACATCGTCTACGCCGCGGAGTCGGCGAGCCTCTCGATGGCCTTCACCCGGGTCGGGCTCGCGCCCGATGGCTGCGCCTCGTACTTCCTCGTCCGCGCGACCGGCCTGATGCGGGCCAAGGAGCTGATGTTCACCGGGCGGCGATTGACCGCGGCCGAAGCGGCCGACCTCGGCCTGGTCAACCACGTCGTCGCCGACGAGGAGCTGATGGGGACGGCGACCGCCGCCGCCCGCGGGCTCGCCGACGGCGCCACGATCGCGATCTGCGCCGCCAAGCGGGCGCTCAACGAGGCCGCCCTCCACACGATCGAGGAGCAGGCCGAGCTGGAGGCGTTCGGCCAGGCGATCGCGATGACCTCCGAGGATCACCGCGAGGGCATCGGTGCTTTCGCCGAGAAGCGCCCCGCGCTGTTCACCGGTACCTGAGGACGACCGCCTGCGGCGGCGCCCGACCGTCTCCGCGCTCAGCGGATCAGGCTCTCGGCGTAGGCGGCGCCGAGGCCGACGGCCTCGAAGTGGCGGCGCGCCTCCTCGAGCCGCGTGAAGACGTCGGCGTAGCCGGTCAACTCGCCCTTCTCGTCGACGCTTGCCATCGTGCCGGAGATCCAGAAGAGGGTGTGGCCGGGGGCCGGGTCGTCGATGTGGAGGGTGTGGGTGTCGCCGGCGGGCTCGTAGACGTAGGACCCGGGCGTCGCCTTCCAGTCATGCTCGAGGTAGTGCCAGCTGCCGTCGACGACGTAGCCGTGGACGGGCGCCGCGTGGCGGTGCCGGGCGATCACCCCGGTGGTTTCGGTGCGCATCACGTTCACCCAGGCGCCGTTGACGGTGTCGAACAGGAGCGGGCGCACCCAGACGCCCTCGCCCATCGGCACCCAAAGGCGCTCGTCGCCGCTGACGGCGGTCTCGACAAGGTCATCGGCCGCCCAGGGTGAGCTGACCGCGAGTTCCGGATCGATAAAGCTCACGTCTCCTCCTCTTTTGTCCAAACGATTGGTAGGTAGCGTACCCGGCGACCGAGGAGCTTGGCGACGAGGGCCCGGGGGAGCGGCGACGCGGCCTCCGACTCAGCGGGAGACGACGGCGAGCGGCCGTATCGGTGAGCCCGAGCCGCCACCGATCCGCAGCGGCGTGGCGATGAAGTCGAACTCGGTGATCCCGTCGGCGGCGAGCACCTCCAGGTTCAGCTCCTCCATGATGTAGATGCCCTTCTCGACCAGGAAGTGGACGTGCACGTCGAGGCAGGTGACGCCGACCTTTTTGTGCTCGAGGTTCATCGTGTCGCTGCCGGCGGCGAGGACGCCGCGCTCGCTGAGCCATTCGGCCCCGTCGAGCGTGAGCCCGGGGAGTCCGGTGGTGAGGCCGATGTAGGCGTCGACATCGTCCCAGTGGCGCATCCATCCGGTTCGGATCAGCAGGATCGAGCCGGGACCGGGCGCGGCGCGGCCGCCGAACCAGCCCTCAAGCTGGGCGGCGCCGATACCGTCCTCGGGGGTCAGCTCGCGACCGAAGAGGGCGGGGCCGTCAAGCAGGTGACCGGGGCCGATCAGCGGCGGCACCTCCTCCACCGAGCCGACCGAGAGGCCGGTGCGGGTGTCGGCGATCTCGCCGACCGGCCGGCCGCCGTGGATCTCGCCACAGTTGGAGATGTGGCCGAGCGAGTCGACGTGGGTGCCGGCGTGGCCGCCCAGCGTGATCAGTTCGGAGACCGAGCTGATGCCGTTCGGGTAGGGGTGCTGCTCGTGCGTCTTGGTGAGCACGAAGGAGTACGGTGGGTGGGCCGGATGGCGCGACATCCCCGGCTCGAGACGGACGGCGAGGTCGTAGCACCGCACCTCTCCCGACCGCGGGAAGCGGGTCGTCGTGTCGATGAAGCCACCGGCCCAGTCGTGCATCCTCTCCTCCTCTTTGTCAACCAAACGGAAGTTTGACTATAGTGCCAGGCAGAAACTCCGATCGGGACCGGGGAACAAGGGAGAAAGATGCCGCTGAGCAACAGTGAGATCAAGGAGATCTTGGCCATCCTGGAGGAATCCGGATGGGACCAGGCCGAGGTCACGATCGACGACGTGACCCTCTCGGTCTCCAAGGGCGCCCCCGCCCCGCCGGCTCCGCCGCCCGCCGGCGCCCCCGACCCGTCGCCGGCTCCGGCCGCGCC
>DASZUW010000410.1:0-5079 GCA_035547475.1 Solirubrobacterales bacterium | reverse complement strand
CTCCTTGGTCATGTCGGTGAGCGGGAAGCCGAGCCGCGAAAGGAGCTCCGGCGGCAGCGCCGCCAGCATGTAGCTCTGGTCCTTGGCCGCGTCGGCGCCGGTGGCGAGCAGTGGTCCCTCGGCGTCCTCCACGATCCGCGCGTAGTGGCCGGTGACCAGGCGCGTCGCCCCGAGCCGCTCCGCCAGGTCGAGCATCGCCGCGAGCCGCACTTCGCCGTTGCAGAGGATGCATGGGTTCGGCGTCTGGCCTTCGGCGTAGCCGCTGACGAACCGGTCGACGACGCGGCGGCGGAAGTCGGCCTCCAGGTCGAGCGTGAAGTGCGGGATGTCGAGCGAGTGGGCGACGGCGCGGGCGCCCAGGACGGCCTCCGGCGAGCAGCAGGCCTTGGTCCCGTCGGTCTCGGGATCGGCCCAGAGCTTCACGGTGATGGCGACGACGTCGGCGCCGCGCTCGCGTTCGAGGAGGGCCGCGACGGCGGAGTCGACCCCGCCGCTGACGGCGACGGCGACGCGCTCGGCCGCGGCCGCCGGTTCCAGCGGCAGGCTCGACGCGGCGGCGGCGCTCAGGGCCCGGTGGAGGGCGTCGGTCGCCAGCTGCGCGGCGTGGCGCTTTGCCGGGGCGAGGCCGCCGAGGAGGGCTTCGGCGTCGTCGATCGAGAGCTTCGCGGCTTCGAGGACCGTGGCGCCCTCGATGGTCTCCGCAAGGGCAGCGGTGGCGGCCCGGGTCGCGCCGCAGCCCTCGGTGTCGAAGGTGACCGCCGAGATGCGGCCGCCGTCGATGGTCACCGACAGCCGGGAGAGGTCACCGCAGGCGGCGCCGCCCGCGGCGCCGGTGAAGGCGTCGGCGGCGGCGGGGCCGCGACGGGTGTCATCGCGAAGGAAGTGGTCGAAGAGGTCCCGATCCATTGGATAAAGGGTACGGAGTGAGGATGAGGCGGAGGTCGGCGGCGACCTCGGCCGGGGTCGCGTGGATCTGGTGCCAGGTGAGGCGGGCGGTGGCGTAGCCCTCGGCGGTGAGGATGCGGTCGCGTTCGCGGTCCTGCTCGAAGGCGCGCCGGGTGCCGTGCGCCCCTCCCCCGTCGAGCTCGACCGCGACCTTGCGGTCCTCCCAGAGGGCATCGACCTCGTAGAAGCGCCCGCGGATCGCGAGGTGGGCGTTCATGCGCGGGCGCGGCAGGTCGAAGCGGTCGACGAGGGCGAGGAAGGCCTCCTCGAGGTCGTTGCGCGTGATCCCGACCGGGGCCGTCTCGCCCGTGACCAGTCGCGTCAGCAGCAGCGTGCCCCTCCGGCCCGGGTAGCGCTCGAGGAGGTCCGAGACCGTGAGGCGCAGCCGGAACTCGCGGACTTCCATCTCGTTCCAGGCCCGCTCGACCTCCCGTTCCGGGCGCGTGGCGGCGAGGTCGAGCATCGTGCGCGCCACCGAGGTCACCGGTATCCCCCACATCCGCCCCACCTCGTCGGCGGGGAGGGAGGCCCGGTGGGCGACGATCCCGCGTCTCCTCGCCCGCGACCCGGGCGCCGTCACTTCCGGATCGATTTCGCTGCGAGGCGAGATGCCCCAGAGCTGCCCGGCGGAGCGGTGGCTGAGCACTGCCGCGGGGCCATAGGCCAGGGTGGCCGCCATCCATCGCGACTCCTTCGTCAGCGCCCGGTGCCCCACGGCGTAGACGCCGCGATGGAGGCGGATGAAGCTGCCGTGGGAGATGCGCGTTCGGATCAACCGCTCGGTCAGGCCGATCTCCTGCAGTTGCCACCGTCCCACGACCCCGTGCTGGCGGCCGGCCAGTGCGGCGACCCGCCGGTCAAGGATCTCCGTGTGGAGTTTTGGTCTCTGAGAGACCAAAACTCGTCGCGCGTCTTCCATGGTCCCGACGCTGGCAAAGAAGTACGCGCGTGTGGCGCGCAGATCGTGCCGACTTGGTGACGAAAGGCAGCTCCAGCCCGCCGGTACCGCCTCTGGCTTTGATCCCTTCATCAGAAGGTGGGCGCCTACTCAGGATCCCAAGGGCTCCCGAGAAATCGGCTCCCGCGCCGTTTGTGTTGGGTCAAACGGTGAGACGGCTCTCGCACGGGCTCGAGCTTGGGGACAAGGTAGCACCGGCGAACCGGTGGGAAGCACCCTCAGTAATCGGGGACGTCGAGGTTGCTGAGGTGCATCTCGGCCTCGCTCCAGCGGTCCCCCGGAACGCAGAGGAAGATTTCCCCGTGGCCGAAGCGGTCGGGTGGCCAGTCGGCGGTGAGGGCCGCCTCGATCCCGGCCTCTTCCAGCGCCTGGTACCAGGCGCGGGCGGTCCGCAGGTCGCCGAAGTCCCGCACCACCTCCCACCCCTCGAAGCGGGGATCGCCGACGTGGACCGGGGTCTGCCCGGGCCCAGGCCTGGTGCGCAACCTGCGGGCAATCCAGTCCCGCAGCGCCATCTCAGTGTCCGGCTTTGCCGGTTTTGTGGATGGCGACGCCGAGCTCGCGCAGCTGCGGCGCGTCGACCGGGGCGGGCGCGCCGACCATGAGGTCGAAGCCGGACGCGGTCTTCGGGAAGGCGATCACGTCGCGGATGGTCTCGAGGCCCGCCAGGCGCTGCACCAGTCGGTCGATTCCGTAGGCGATGCCGCCGTGCGGCGGCGCGCCGTAACGCAGCGCCTCGAGCAGGAAGCCGAAGCGGGCCGCGGCGGTCTCGGCGTCGATCCCCAGGACGGCGAAGACCTGCTGCTGGACCTCGGCGTCGTGGATACGGATCGAGCCGCCGCCGATCTCCTGCCCGTTCCAGACCACGTCGTAGGCCTGCGACAGCGCCGCGCCCGGATCGCTCGGGTCGAGCTCCCCGGCGGGGGCCGTGAACGGATGGTGCATCGCGTCGAAGCGCTTCTCCACCTCGTCGTAGAGGAAGAGCGGGAAGTCGACGATCCAGGCCAGGCGGTTCTCGGACTCGTCGATGAGGCCGAACTTCTCGCCCAGGTCGAGGCGCATCTGCCCGAGGACGGCATCGACCACCGGGCGCTTGTCGGCGACCAGCAGCAGGAGGTCGCCCTCCTCGGCGCCGAGCAGGCGGTTGAGCTCGGCGAGCTCGGCGTCGCTGAGGAACTTCGCGGTCGGCGAGCGCCAGCCGTCGCCCTCGCGGAACGCCCAGACGAGGCCTCCCGCGCCCAGCTCCTGGGCGCGGGAGATGAAGCCGTCGAGGTCTTTGCGCGGGACCTCGCGGCGGCCGGCGTTGATGCCGCGGATCGCGCCGCCCGCGTCGAGCACCGAGCGGAAGACCTTGAACTTGGTCCCGCCGAGCGCCGCGCCGAGATCGACGAGCTCGAGGCCGAAGCGCAGGTCCGGCCGGTCGGTCCCGAAGCGGTCGAGCGCCTCCTTATAGGGCATGCGCTGCATCGGGATCTCGACCTCCGGCCCGCCGACCGCCGCGAAGACGTGCCGCAGCATCCGTTCGTTCACCTCGATCACGTCGTCGACACCGACGAAGGACATCTCGACGTCGAGCTGGGTGAACTCGGCCTGGCGGTCGGCGCGCGTCGCCTCGTCGCGGAAGCAGCGCGCGATCTGGAAATAGCGCTCGAAGCCGCTCACCATCAAGAGCTGCTTGAAGAGCTGCGGCGACTGCGGCAGGGCGTAGAAGGAGCCCTGCTGCTGGCGGCTGGGGACGAGGAAGTCGCGCGCGCCCTCCGGGGTCGAGCGGGTCAGGACCGGCGTTTCGATGTCGACGAAGCCTTCGCTGCCGAAGAACTCGCGGATCGCCGCGGTGAGGCGGTGGCGGAGCAGGAGCGCCTCGCGCATCGGCGCCCGGCGCAGGTCCAGGTAGCGATAGCGAAGGCGGGTGTCCTCGCCGGCGTCGTCGGCGTAGCCCTCGATCTGGAAGGGCGGCGTCTCGGAGTCGGCGAGGAGGTCGGCGTCCGCGACGGCGATCTCGACCTCGCCGGTCGGCAGCGCCGGGTTGATCGTCTCCTCGTCGCGGCGGACGACCTTGCCGCGGGCGCTCAGCACGTCCTCGGCGCGCAGCTTGTGGGCGAGCTCGAACGCCGCACCGGAGGTGTCCGGGTGGAAGACGAGCTGCACGATGCCGGTGCGGTCGCGCAGGTCGAGGAAGATCAGGCCGCCGTGGTCGCGGCGGCGGTTGACCCAGCCGGCGACGCGGACCTCGTCGTCGACGCGGTCGGGCAGCACCCGGCCGCACCAGGCGTCGCGATAGCCGTTCGGCGCCGGGTCGGGAAGCCGGCCGACGCGCCGCTCGACCCCCTCGACCTCGCCCGTCCCGGTCACGCTTCGCCCCCCGTCATCTCACCGAGGAGGTTGCCGGTGTCGGCGGCGCGCTGCTCGCCCGTCGCCATGTCGCGCAGCTGGGCGGTGCCGTCGGCCTCGAGGATCAGGACGCGGGCGGCGCCGATCCGGTCGGCGTGTTTCAGCTGCCCCTTGAGGCCGCGCCCGGCCAGGTCCATCTCGGCCGAGAAGCCCGCGTTGCGCAGTTCGGTGACCAGCGCCATCGCGCGGCCGCGCTGCTCGGGGTCGGCGATCGCGACGAAGGCGTCGCGCCCGAGGCGGGGCTCCTCCTCGTCCAGCGCCAGCAGGATCCGCTCGATCCCCGCCGCCCAGCCGACCGCCGGCGTCGCCGGCCCGCCGAGCTGCTCGATCAGCCCGTCGTAACGCCCGCCGCCGCCGATCTCCGACTGGCCGCCGAGCGCGTCGCAGACGAAGGAGAAGATCGTCCGCGTGTAGTAGTCGATGCCGCGCACCAGCGTGCCGTCGAGGTCGTAGGCGATCCCCGCCGCGTCGAGCAGCGAGCGCACCTCGTCGAAGTGCTGCTGGTCCTCCTCGGAGAGGGCGTCGAGGATCGTCGGCGCGCTCGCCATCACGCCTTGCACGCCCTCGTCGTCGGAGTCGAAGGCGCGCAGCGGGTTGATGTCGATGCGCTCGCGGACGTCGGCGGTCAGGTCGCCCTCGTGGCGGTGCAGGTGCCCCTTCAGCTCCTCCAGGTAGGCCGCGCGCGCGTCGAGGGAGCCGAGGCTCCCCAGCCGCAGCACCACCCCGGGCACGCCAAGCTCCCCGAGCAGGTCGCTCAGCAGCATGATCACCTCGGCGTCGGCAAG
>DASZUW010000409.1:0-2121 GCA_035547475.1 Solirubrobacterales bacterium | reverse complement strand
TCCCGAAGCGCTGTGGACGGCCCGGGCCGAACGCCTTCAGGAAACCCTCAGGCTCCTCCGTCACCCTCCCGCCGATGCGCATCCTCGTCGTCGATGACGAGCACGCGGTGCGGGACGCGCTCCGGCGTGCGTTGGACCTGGCCGGGTACGAGGTGCAGATCGCGCCGGGGGCGGCGCCGGCGCTGGGGATTCTGCGGGAGCGGCCGCCGGACGCGATCGTGCTCGACGTGCTCATGCCCGGGATGGACGGGATCGAGCTGTGCCGGCTGTTGCGCGCCGATGGGGACCGGACCCCGGTGTTGATGCTGACCGCGCGGGACGCGGTCAGCGATCGGGTCGCCGGCCTCGACGCCGGCGCCGACGACTACCTGGTGAAGCCTTTCGCGCTGGAGGAGCTGCAGGCGCGCCTGCGGGCGATCCTGCGCCGCAGCGGCGCGACCGAGGACGAGGACGAGGGGGTCCTCGAGTTCGCCGACGTCCGCCTCGACCACCGCGCCCACGAGGTCCGGCGCGGCGAGCGGGAGATCGAGCTGACGCGCACCGAGTTCCTGCTGCTCGACCTGTTCCTCCGCAACCCGCGGCTGGTGCTCGAGCGGAGCACGATCTTCGAGCGGGTCTGGGGATACGACTTCGGCCCGAGCTCGAACTCGCTCGAGGTCTACGTCGGCTACCTGCGGCGCAAGCTCGAGCGCGACGGCGAGCCGCGGCTGATCCACACCGTGCGCGGGGTCGGCTACGTGATGCGGGAGGCGCGGTGAGCTTCCGCCGGCGCCTCGTGCTGGCGACCGGCGCCGCCGTCCTCGTCGCGATCCTGCTCGCCTCGGTCGCCGTCTACCTGCTGGTCCGCGGCGAGCTCCGCAGCCAGGTCTACTCCGAGCTGCGCGACTTCGCCGGCGGCGTCTTCGCGGTGCGGATCGAAAGCTCGAAAGGCGGCCCGCCGGGCGTGATCGCCGGCTCCGGCCGGCGGATCGTCTTCGGCACCACCGGGCCGCCGACCGCGACGGCGAAGACCCGCAGCTTCACCGTCAAGCAGCTGCAGAAGGGAGCTCGCGCCGCGAAAAGCCTGCGGATCGGCGTCCCCGACGAACCGTTCGGCGGTCCCGGCGGCTTCGTCCAGGTCGTGAACGCGAAGGGGAACGTGCTCACCCCGATGAGCGCGGACGGCGCCCGGCTGCCGGTGAGCCCGCGGACGATCGCCGCCGCCCGCGGCAAGGAAGGCCCCTTCTTCAGCGACGCGAACGTGGACGGCGTCCACCTCGCCGTCTACACCCGGCCGGTCGGCCACGGCCGCGCCGTGCAGGCGGCCCGCTCGCTCACCGACGTCGACAGCACCCTGGACCGGCTGACCCTGATCCTGGTCGCCGTCTGCGTCGGCGGGGTCGGGTTGGCGATCGCGCTCGGCCTGCTGGTCGGGCGAACGGCGCTGCGGCCGGTGGCGCGCCTGACCGCCGCCGCCGAGCACGTCGCCCGCACCCGCGACCTCAGCCGCCGCATCGAGGCCGGCGGCCGCGACGAGCTCGCCCGCCTGGCCCGCAGCTTCAACACGATGCTGGAGGCGCTCGAACGCTCGCTCGCCGCCCAGCGCCAGCTCGTCGCCGACGCCTCCCACGAGCTGCGCACCCCGCTCACCAGCCTGCGCACCAACGTCGAGGTGCTGGCCGACGGCGCGCGCCTCGCGCCGGCCGAGCGCCGGCGGCTGCTCGCCGACGTCGTCGCCCAGCTCGAGGAGCTGACGGCGCTGGTCGGCGACCTCGTCGAGCTGGCGCGCGAAGAGGAGCGCCCGGCCGCGCCCGAGGACCTCCGCTTCGACCTGCTCGTCGAGTCGGCCGTCGCCCGGGCGCGCCGGCATTGGCCGGCGCTGGACTTCCGCACCGAGCTCCGGGCCTGCCTCGTCCGCGCCGACCCCGGCCGGCTCGACCGCGCGGTCGCGAACCTGCTCGCCAACGCCGCCCAGTGGAGCCCGGCGGAGGGCGAGGTCGAGGTCGGCCTGGCCGACGGCGAGCTGTGGGTCCGCGACCACGGCCCGGGCTTCTCCGGCGACGATCTCGAGCACGTCTTCGACCGCTTCTACCGCTCGCCGGGGGCCCGCGGCCGGCGCTTTAACCGCTTCCTAGTCGCCTC
>DASZUW010000408.1:0-3713 GCA_035547475.1 Solirubrobacterales bacterium | reverse complement strand
GAGGGCGAGCGCGGCGCTCGACGGCGGCGCGGCGGCGCGCGCCGCGGTGACGTTGCGCCCGCCCGCCCGGCGCGCCGCCCGCCACCGCCGCTGAGCGCTCGCCCGCTCCCGATCCGGGTAGTGGTCGCCCGAGCGATCGGCCACTAGGATTAAGCGAGGAGGAGCCAGATGCCGACTTACCTGATGCTGACCAACCTGACCGCCGAGGGCCTGTGGACCCTGAAGAACAACCCGGGCCGGGTGACCGAGGTCAACAAGGAGGTCGAGCAGATGGGCGGCACGGTCGTCACCCAGTACGCGACGCTCGGCGACTACGACTTCGTCACCGTGATCGAGGCTCCCGACGAGCAGACGATGGCGAAGATCTCGGTGGAGCTCGGCTCGCGCGGCACGATGACCAGCCGCACGCTGACCGCGATGCCCGCGTCGGACCTCTCCGCTTGAAGGCGCTCGTAGTCGGCGGCGGGGGTCGCGAGCACGCGATCGTGCGGGCGCTGCGGCGCGCGGCGGCGGCGCCGGAGGTGCTGTGCGCGCCGGGCAACGCGGGGATCGCGGCAGACGCCGAGTGCTTCCCCGCGGTGGCGGCCGACGACGTTTCGGCGATCGTCGCCCTGGCGGGCGAGCGCGGCGTCGACCTCGCCGTTATCGGCCCCGAGGCGGCGCTCGTCGCGGGCGTCGTCGACGCCCTCGAGGCGGCCGGGATCCCGGCCTTCGGCCCGACCCGCGCGGCGGCCGCGCTGGAGGGCTCGAAGGCCTTCGCCAAGGAGCTGATGGCGGCGGCGGGCGTGCCGACCGCGTCCCACGTCCTGCTCGGCTCCCGCGAGGAGGCGCTCGCGGCGCTCGCCGCGACGAGCTACCCGACCGTGCTGAAGGCCGACGGCCTCGCCGCCGGCAAGGGCGTGATCCTCTGCGCCGACGAGGCCGAGGCACGCGCCGCGCTCGACGTCTACTTCACCGAGCGGCGCTTCGGCGCGACCGCGGTCGTGATGGAGGAGTTCCTCGAGGGCGAAGAGCTCTCGCTGCTGGCGCTCTGCGACGGCGAGAACGTCGTCCCGCTCTCCCCCGCCCAGGACTACAAGCGGATCTTCGACGGCGACGAGGGACCGAACACCGGCGGCATGGGCAGCTACTCGCCGGTGCCGGGGCTGGCGGGGACGGCCGAGGTCGAGGAGATCGTCGCTCAGATCCACCGGCCGGTCGTCGCCGCGATGGCCGCGCGCGGCACGCCCTTCCACGGCGTCCTCTACGCCGGGCTGATGATGACCGCCGACGGTCCCAAGGTCATCGAGTTCAACGCGCGCTTCGGCGACCCCGAGACGCAGGCGGTGCTGCCGCGGCTGCGCTCCGACGCCGTCGACCTCTTCCGCGCCGCGCGCGAGCCGGGCGGGCTCGCCGGGATGAGCGCCGAGTTCGACGACGACTGGGCGGTGACGGTGGTGCTCGCCTCGGCGGGCTACCCGGAGAGCTCCTCGAAGGGCGACGTGATCCACGGCCTCGCCGAGGCGGCGGCGGTCGCCGAGGTCACCCACGCCGGGACCGCGGCGCGCGACGGCGAGATCGTCACCGCCGGCGGCCGCGTCCTGAACGTCACCGGGCTCGGCCCCGACCCGGCCACGGCGCGCGATCGCGCGTACGATGCGGCAGCGAGGATCTCCTTCGACGGGATGCAGGTCCGTCGCGACATCGCCGCCCGCGCGGTCGAGAGGACGAGATGAGCGAGATCACGCGCGGCACCGAGATCGAGACGCAGCTCGAGCGGATCGAGGAGGAGTTCGACGCCTCCGGCACGCTGGTCGGGATCGTGGTCGGATCGGACGAGGACCGGGCGCGCATGTCAGCGGCGGAGGAGTACCTCGCCGGGCGGGGGATCGCCTCCGAGGTCCGGGTGACGGACGTCGCCGACGAGGTGCGCCGCTACTGCGAGGGCGCCCGGGCGAGCGGGTTGAAGGTGCTCATCGTCGCCGCGGCGATGAAGACGGCGCTGCCCGGCATCGCCGCCGCCCACACCGACCTGCCGGTGATCGGGGTGCCGCTGGTGGCCGACGGTCTCGACCCGTCCGACTCGCTGCTGGCGACCGTGCAGGTCCCGGCCGCCAACCCGGTCGCCTGCGTGGCGATCGACGGAGCCGAAAGCGCGGGCAGGCTGGCAGCCCGGATAATCAACGCGTGATCCCCCGCTACACCCGTCCCGAGATCGGCGCCGTCTGGACCCAGCAGGCGAAGCTCGAGACCTGGCTCGAGGTCGAGCTGGCGGCCACCGAGGCCTGGGCGGCGGAGGGCGTGGTGCCGGCCGCGGTCGCGGCGGCGGCGCGCGAGCGGGCGGCCTTCACGGTCGCGGCGGTGGAGGAGCGGGAGAAGGTCACCGACCACGACGTGGCGGCCTTCGTCGACGTGGTCGCCGCCTCGGTCGGCGAGGAGGGCGCGCGCTGGATCCATTACGGGCTGACGTCCTCCGACGTGCTCGACACGGCGCTGGCGCTGCAGCTGCGGCGGGCAGGCGAGATCCTCGTGAGGGGCGCACGCGAGTACCGCGACGCGCTCATCGACCGGGCGCTGGCGGAGCGCGACACGCTCTGCGTCGGGCGCACCCACGGCGTGCACGCCGAGCCGACCACCTTCGGGCTGCGGCTGGCGGGCTTCGCTTTCGAGGCCGACCGCAACCTGCACCGGCTTGAGGAGGCGTTCGCGCAGGTCGCGTACGGCAAGCTCTCGGGCGCGGTCGGGACCTATGCCTCGGTGCCGCCCGCGGTCGAGGCGCGGGTGATGGAGAAGCTGGGACTGAAGACGGAGCCGGTCGCCACGCAGGTGATCCCGCGCGACCGCCACGCCGAGCTGATCGCGACGATCGCCCTCGCCGGCGCCGGCCTCGAGCGCTTCGCCACCGAGGTCCGCAACCTGCAGAAAACCGAGGTGCGCGAGGTCGAGGAGCCGTTCCGCGCCGGCCAGAAGGGCTCCTCCGCGATGCCCCACAAGCGCAACCCGATCCGCACCGAGCGGATCACCGGCCTCGCCCGCGTCCTGCGCGGCTACGCCCAGACCGGCTTCGAGGACGTCGCCCTCTGGCACGAGCGCGACATCTCCCACTCCGGCGCCGAGCGCATCGTCCTCCCCGACTCCACCATCCTCCTCGACTACATGCAATCCCTGGCGACCGACACCGCCGCCAACATGACCGTCCACCGCGACCGCATGCGCGCCAACCTCGACCTCACCCACGGCGCCCTCTTCTCCCAACGCGCCCTCACCGCCCTGGTCGAGTCCGGCCTCACCCGCGACGACGCATACCGCATCGTCCAAGAGAACGCCCAAAAAGCCTGGGACACCGCCACCCCCTTCCGCGACCTCCTCGCCGACGCCGCCCCCCAACTCGACCTCGACGCGGTCTTCGACTACGGCGCCTACCTGACGCACGTGCCGGAGATCCTCGAGCGGCTGGAGGGCCTGCGGGCCTGAGCTAAGGGGTCGTCGAGGGACGGCCGAGGGACGCGGCCCTCTCGGCGACGACCCGGGTCATCTGTGGCCGTGGCCGAGAGGGCCGGGTCCGTGGGGAGCGAGGAGGGACCGCGACGGTCGGTGACGCAAGGAGCGACGCATGGTTCACGAGAGCGTCACCGAGGTGAGGCGTCGTCACGAAGACGCCGAAAACTCCACGCTTCCTCCCGTCTTCCTCATGCCTCCCCACCACTCAGGACCTTGCCGTGGCGCCTTTCTCT
>DASZUW010000407.1:0-3561 GCA_035547475.1 Solirubrobacterales bacterium | reverse complement strand
CCCGCGCCGACGCTCCCGCCTGCGACCCCGACGGCGCCCGCGCCCGCCCCGCCCGCCCCGGTCCCGGCGCCGCGCCGGCGCCCCCACCCCCGGCTCCGGCGGCGGGTCTTGGACCATCTCCTCTTCGAAGAAGTCGCTCATCAGCGGCCCCCGAAGCGCCGGCGGCGCGCCGCGAACTCCGCCAGAGCGCGCTCGAACGCCGCCCGGTCGAAGTCCGGCCACAGCTCCTCCGCGAAGACCAGCTCCGCGTAGGCGCACTGCCAGAGCAGGTAGTTGGAGATCCGCTGCTCACCGCTCGTCCTGATCAGCAGGTCGGGGTCGTGCATGTCCGGCGCGTAGAGATGGCGGCGGAACTCCTCCTCGGAGCCCCCTTCGAAGCTCCGCGCCGCGTCGACGATCTCCGCCCGCCCACCGTAGTTGAAGGCGATGAACAGCGTGATCCGCTGGTTCCCCGCGGTCTTCGCTTCCGCCCACTCCATCCGCTCGACCAGCTCCGGCGCGATCCCCTCGCGGCGCCCGATGAAGCGCATCCGCACGCCCTCCCGGTCGAGCTCCGGCGTCTCGCCGAGGATCCGTTCGCCCATCATCCGCATCAGGCCGTTGACCTCCTCCTCGGAGCGCGACCAGTTCTCGGTCGAGAAGGAGAAGACGGTCAGCTCCTCGATCCCCAGCTCGACCGCGTCGCGCAGCCGCGCCTTCACCACGTCGGCGCCCGCCCGGTGCCCCTCGATCGTCGGCAGCCCGCGGCGCTGCGCCCACCGCCCGTTGCCGTCGGTGATGATCGCTACGTACCTGGCGGCGCCGCTCAAGAGGGTGCGCCGCCCATCTGAACGGTGCCGGTCACGGCGCTAGACCTCGAGGATTTCGGCTTCCTTGCCCTTCAGGAGCGCGTCGATCTCGGCGATCGCCTCGTCGGTCTGCTTCTGCAGCGCCGCCTCGGCGCGGCGCTCGTCGTCCTCGCCGACTTCGCCCTCGTTCTTCAGCTCGCGCAGGTCGCTCATCACGTCGCGCCGCACGTTGCGGATCGCGACCCGCCCCTCCTCGGCGACGCCGTTGACGACCTTGACCATCTCGCGCCGCCGCTCCTCGGTCATTTCCGGGATCGCGAGGCGGATGACGTTGCCGTCGTTGGACGGGGTGAGGCCGACGTCGGACTCCTGGATCGCCTTCTCGATCGCCCCGATCGCGCTTTTGTCGAACGGGGTCACGGTGAGCAGGCGGGCGTCGCTCGCCGCGATGTTCGCAAGCTGTTTCAAAGGCGTCTGCGCGCCGTAGTAATCGACGGAGATCCGATCGAGCAGGTGCGGGCTGGCGCGGCCGGTGCGCACGGTGGCGAGCTCCCCACGGCTCGACTCGACCGATTTGGCCATGCGCTCCTTGGCGTCTGCAAGCAGTTCGTCGGTGATTGCCACGGTCGCTCCTCTCTAGGCGGAGGGGTCGCCCGACACCAACGTGCCGACCGTCTCGCCGCTGACGATCCTATCTATGTTCAGCTCGTCCGCCATGTTGAAGACGTAGATGGGAAGGTCGTTGTCCATGCAGAGGCTGAGCGCGGTCGAGTCCATCACCTTCAGCCCCTGCTCGATCGCTTCGCGATGCGTGATCTTGGGGATGAACTTGGCGTCCGGGTTGGTCGCCGGATCGGAGTCGTAGACACCCTCCACCCCGTTCTTGGCCATCAGGATCGCCTCCGCGTGGATCTCCAGCGCCCGCAGCGCGGCCGCCGTGTCGGTGGTGAAGAACGGGTTGCCGGTCCCGGCCGCGAAGATCACGATCCGCCCCTTCTCCAGGTGGCGCATCGCCCGCCGGCGGATGTAGGGCTCGGCGACCTCCTTCACGTCGATCGCCGACATCACCCGCGTGTGCTGGCCCATCCGCTCCAGCGCGTCCTGCAGCGTCAGCGCGTTCAGGACCGTCGCCAACATCCCCATGTAGTCGCCGGTCGCCCGGTCCATGCCGGCGGCGGCGCCGTCGAGGCCGCGGTAGATGTTCCCGGCGCCGACGACGATCGCCACCTCCACCCCGCGCTCGCGCACGGCGGCGACCTGGGTGGTGATCCGGTCGACCTCGGCCGCGTCGGTCCCGTAGTCGAGGCGGCCCATCAGGGCCTCCCCGGAGAGCTTCAGCAGGATGCGACCGAACTTCTCCGCCATCGGATCCGAGCTCCCCCGCCGCCGCGACCCGGGTCGCTCAGGCGTCGCCGACCCGGAAGTAGCTGAACCGCGCGATGCGGATGTTCTCGCCGGTCTTCGCCGACAGCTCCTGGCGCAGCTCCTCGATCGTTTTCGAGTCGTGTTTCTCGGCGTTGACGTGCTGCTGGTCGAGCAGCGCGACCTCCGAGGCCCATTTGCTCAGCTGGCCCTCGACGATTTTCTCGACGATGTGGTCCGGTTTGCCTTCTTCGCGCGCCTTCTCTTCGAAGACCCGCTTTTCGGCCTCGCGGGCCGCGGGGTCGATTTCGTCGGTCGAGACGTACTGCGGCGCGGTCGCGGCGATGTGCAGGGCGACCTGGTAGGCGAAGACCTGGAAGTCCTCGTTGCGGGCGACGAAGTCGGTCTCGCACTGGACCTCGACCATCGCGCCGACCTTGTTGTTGGCGTGGATGTAGGAGGCGACGACGCCCTCTTCGGTGCCCTTGCCTTCGCGCTTGGCGGCGGAGGCCTGGCCCTTTACGCGCAGCAGCTCGATCGCCCGCTCGACGTCCCCGTCGGCCTCGACCAAGGCGGCTTTGCTGTCCATCATCGCGGCCCCGGTGCGGTCCCGGAGCGCTTTCACGTCGGCGGCGGTGACCTGCGCCATCACGAATCCCCTTTCTGGGTGTCGGTGTCGGTAGTCGTCTCGTTGCCCTCGGCCGCGGGGGCGGGCTGCTCCTCGGCTTTCGGCGCCTCGGCCGGCTGAGCCTCGGGAGCGGCCGCCTGCGCGGGCTGCTCGGCCGGGGCGGCTTGCTGCTCGCCGGCGGGTGCGCTCTGCGCCGGCGCGGCCCCCTGGCCCCCGGCGGGCTCGGCCGGCGCCGGCGCGGCCTGCGGCTGCTCGGCTTTGGGCGCCTCGGGCGCCGCCGGAGCGGCTTTCGCGGCCTCGACGGCCGCTTTCGCCTGTTTCTCCGCCTCGGCTTTCGCCGCCGCCTGTTTCGCCGCTTCTTCCTCGGCTTCTTTGGCCTGCTGCGCCTCGATCCGGGCCTTCTCCTCTTCCTCGCGTTTGCGCCGCTCTTCCTCCTCGCGTTTGCGGCGCTCCATCTCCTCGGCGATCCGTTTTTCCTCCTGCACGCGCCAGGCCGAGGCGCCCTCCTCGACCGCGCCACCGATCGTGCCGATGATCAGCTGGCAGGAGCGGATCGCGTCGTCGTTCCCCGGGATCACGTAGTCGACCGGGGTCGGGTCGCAGTTGGTGTCGACCAGGCCGATGATCGGGATCCGCAGGCGCGCCGCCTCGTGGACCGCGATCTCCTCGGTTTTCAGGTCGGTGACGAAGACCGCGTCGGGCAGCCGGTCCATGTCGCGGACGCCGCCGAGGTTGAACTCGAGCTTCGCGAGTTCGGCCTCCATCCCCATCCGCTCCTTGGTC
>DASZUW010000406.1:0-2338 GCA_035547475.1 Solirubrobacterales bacterium | reverse complement strand
TGATCGGCGACCTCAGAAGACCCGGGTCGCCGATCAGCCGCCCGAGGCGCCAGCTTCCCGGCTTCCCGGACCCCCACCCCGGGCGCCCGCTTTTCCGCGCCCCCGAACCCCCGCCCGCCTCGCCGCAAGCCCCGAGCCACCACCAGCCACCGCCCGCCCCCCGCGCGCCCACGATGCTCCCCACCGGGTCCGAGGGGAAGGCCCCGCTCCAGCTGCGTGGAGTTCCACTCGGCCATCGCCCGATGCGGTTCCGGATTTCGCGTTCTTGAAGCGCTTCCGCGATAGTGGGCCGATGCCGGACGATCCTGATCGTCGTACCTCGCTGGCGGGCGAGCGGACGTTGCTCGCCTGGTGGCGGACGGGGTTCACCGCGATCGCCGTCGCCCTCGCCGTCGGCCGGGTGCTCCCGGACCTGGCGCCGCACTCGACCCGCTGGCCCTACGTGGTGCTCGGCCTCGGCTTCGCCCTCTACGGGATCGCGATCATCGCCTTCGGCACGCGCCGGATCGAGGCGCTGAACCAGGAGCTCGGCGTCCCCGGGCCCGACCGCTCCGCGGTGCGCGCGATGGGCGTCCTCGCCGTCGTCGGCGTGGTCCTCGGCATCGCCACGATCGCCCTCATCCTGGTCGAGTGACCTCGACCGTCGCCCCCAACATCGAGCCGAGGCCCGCCACGGATCCTCGGCCACCCCTCGTCGACGCGGTTGCCGGCGAGCTGCATACTTGGGGCATGGACCGCGACGGGCTCGCCGATTTTCTCCGCCGCCGCCGTGTGAAGGCCTACGCCCCGGTCGCCTGAGCGCCGATGTGGGTGCAGAAGACGATCACGTTCGAGCCCCGCCCGCGCGGCATCCACCTGGTCACCGGCGAGGTGCTGGCGGCCCTGCCCGAGCTCGGCGACTTCGCCGTCGGCGTCCTCCACCTGCTGATCCAGCACACCTCGGCCTCGTTGTCCCTGAACGAGAACGCCTCGCCGGAGGTGCGCGCCGACCTCGACGCCTGGCTCGACCGCGCCGTCCCCGAAGGCGCCCCTTACTGGACCCACACGTTGGAGGGCGACGACGACATGCCCGCGCACCTGAAGGCGGCGCTGCTCGGCCCGTCCCTGACGCTGCCGCTGCGCGAAGGGCGCCCGGCGCTCGGCACCTGGCAGGGCATCTACCTCTGCGAGCACCGCGACCGCGGCGGCCGGCGCTCCGTCGTCGCCACCGCCTGGGGCGAGGCGGAGCGCGATCGGCCGTAGCATCGGCGCGGTGACCTACTCGATCGTCGCCTTCGACCCCGACACCCGCGAGTGCGGGGTCGCCGTGCAGTCGCACTGGTTCTCGGTCGGCGGGTTGGTGACCTGGGGCGAGCCGGGGGTCGGCGCGGTGGCGACGCAGGCGGTGGTCGAGCCCGCCTACGGCCCGCGCGGGCTGCAGCGGATGCGGAGCGGGCGCTCGGCGCCGGAGGCGTTGGCGGAGCTGGTCGCCGCCGACGAGCTCGGGGCGGCGCGGCAGGTGGCGATGGTCGACGCCCGCGGCGGCGTCGCGGCCCACACCGGCTCGGACTGCATGCCGTTCGCCGGCCAGGCCGTCGGCCACCATCACTCCTGCCAGGCGAACCTGATGCGGACGGCGGCGGTCTGGGACGCGATGTCGGCGGCCTACCTCGGAGCGAGCGGGTCGCTGGCGGAGCGGCTGCTCGACGCGCTCGACGCCGGCGAGGCGGCGGGCGGCGACCTGCGCGGGCGCCAGTCGGCGGCGATCCTCGTCGTCGGGGCGCAGGGGGAGTCGTGGCAGCGGCTCGTCGACCTGCGGGTCGAGGACCACGAGGACCCGCTCGGCGAGCTGCGTCGGATCGTCCGGCTGGGCGGCAGCTACGCGCTGATGCGCGAGGCCGACGAGACCTTCGTCGCCGGCGACAAGGCGCGCTCGGCCGACCTCTACGTGCAGGCCTGGGAAGGGACGCCGGAGAACCACGAGCTGAAGTTCTGGGCGGCGCTGGCCTTGGTCGAACGGGGCGAACCGGAGCGCGGCACCGCGCTCCTGCGCGAGTCGATCGACGACCACCCGGGCTGGCGCCAGATGGTGGATCGGCTGACCGTCGACATGTCGCCCTCGATCGAGGAGGTCCGCCGGCTGCTCGGCGACTACGGCGCCGACGGCGGCGCCGGACCGACGTAGGAGGCGCGCGGCCGGAACCGCAGCCGGTGCTCGTACTCCTCGAGCGCGTGCGCGACGATCCCCGCGATCCGCGCGACGGTGAAGATCGTCGCCGACGATCCCGGGCGCAGCCCGTGCGCCCGCACGAGCGCCGCCAGGGCGAAGTCGACGTTCGGTGCCGGCATGTCCCGCTCC
>DASZUW010000405.1:0-2303 GCA_035547475.1 Solirubrobacterales bacterium | reverse complement strand
CGCACCATGCCTGGGCTCTTCGCCCGGATCGGGATACGCCTGCTCGCCCTCTCGGCGGGCCTATGGCACAACTGGCAGATCGACGAGCCGGGCAGGCACTTCGCCGCCTACACCCACTGATTTAGGAATCAATCATCTAGGGGCCCCCTCCCCATCATGCCGGTGCCGGTGATGTTGCGCAGGTGTCGTTGCCAGTCGATCGAGGTGTCGTAGCGGTTGCAGGGGAAGCCGCAGAGGCCGGGCGGGCGCAGGACCCGAGCCTCCAGCGCCGACTCGCGGTCGGGCGGCCTGATCGCGGCGCTTCCGGCGGCCCGGCGCGGCGGCCGTCGCCTGGCGCCTTCGCTCGCGGTCACGGGTCCAGTCTCTTCGGCGGCTAACCTCGCGCGCGTGATCCCGATCTTCGACGGCCACAACGACGCGCTCACCCGCGCCGACCACGCCCGCCTCGCGACCGGGCGTGAGGGCGGCCACCTCGACCTGCCGCGGATGCGCGAGGGCGGGATGCGCGGCGGAATCTTCGCGCTCTTCAGCCCCTCGCCGGGCGAAGAGGAGCACGAAGGCCAGGCCTTCGGCGGCAGCCCGTTCTCGGAGCCGTTGGCGGCGCCGGTCGCCCACGCGGTCGCCGCCGCCGAGGCCACCGCCGCGGCGGGCCGGCTCTTCGAGCTCGAGCGCGCCGGGGAGCTGAGCGTGGCGCGGCGGATCGAGGACGTCGCCGCGGCGCTCGCCGACGGCGCGCCGCCGGTCGCGGGCCTCCACCTGGAGGGCGCCGAGGCGATCGCCCCGGGCCTGGAGGCGCTGCCGGCGTGGCACGCGATGGGCCTGCGCTCGCTCGGCCCGGTCTGGAGCCGCCCGAACGCATTCGCGACCGGCGTCCAGTTCGTCATGCCCTCATCGCCCGACATCGGCCCGGGGCTGACCGACGCCGGCGTCGCCCTGGTGAAGGCGTGCGCCGAGCTCGGGATCCTCGTCGACCTCAGCCACCTGAACGAACGGGGCTTCTGGGACGTGGCGAGGCTCGAGGCGGGGCCGCTCGTCGCCAGTCACTCTGGCGCCCACGCGGTCGCGGAAGCCTCGCGCAACCTGACCGACCCGCAGCTCGACGCGATCGCCGCGACCGGCGGCCTGGTCGGCATCGTCTACGCCACCGCCTTCATCCGCCCCGACTTCGCCGACGACCCCGACACGCCGCTCTCGGTGATCGTCGACCACGCCCGTCACGTCGCCGAGCGCATCGGCGTCGAGCACGTCGCGCTCGGCTCGGACTTCGACGGCGCCACCATCCCGGCGCCGCTCGGCGACGCCGCCGGCCTGCCGAGGCTCCTCGACGCCCTCCGCGCCGCCGGCTTCACCGAGCCCGAGCTCGAGAAGATCGCCTGGCACAACTGGCGCCGCGTCCTCGCCACCTGGTGGCACTGACGATGTTGATGGGCCGAAAACTCAAGCATGGCTTGAGTTTTCGGCCCATCAACACCTAGTGCGGGGGAGGAAGGCGAGGAGGAGGCGCTCGACCTCGGCGGGGTCGTCGGCGAACGGCCAGTGGCCGCTGTGGGGAAGGACGTGGACCTCGGCGCGGGAGAGGAACTCGCGCTGGCGCCCCGCGTAGCTCGAGGGGAGGTAGGGGTCGCCGCCGCCCCAGATGACGAGCGCGGGCGGGTCGGCGGAGCGCAGCGCCGCGACCAGCTGCGGGTCGGGGGCGCCGGGCTCGTCCGTGGCGCGGTAGAGCTTCAGCACCGCGCGCCGGGTGCGCCGGTCGTAGTGGTCGTACATCCCTTCGACGAACGGGCGGGGGAGGCCGCGGGGCTCGGAGCGGTCGATGAGGGTCCGGAACGCGCGGCGGGTCGTCGTCGCCTGGAAGAGCTCGCCCAGCACCGGGGTGCGCCAGATCCGCGCCAGCCGATGCCACCTGTAGCCGGGGAGGATGCCGATGTCGATCAGGGTGATCGAGGCGAGGCGGTCGGCGTGCGCCGCCGCCCAGGCGAGGCCGATCGGGCCGCCGAAGTCGTGCACGACGAGGTGGACGCGCTCGATCCCTAGGGCGGCGAGCGCCGCCTCGACGAACGCCGCGTAGCCGGGCACCGTGTGCTCGAAGCCGGCGGGGGCGATCGTCTCGCCGAAGTCGGGAAGGTCGAAGGCGAGGGCGCGCAGGCCGGTGGCGCCGACGGCGCCCGCCAAGGGCTCCCAGTCGTCCGCCGAGCCCGGGTTGCCGTGGAGGAAGACGACCGCCGCGGTCGCCGCCGCCGGCCCGGCTTCGACCAGGCGGGTGGTGGTCCCACCCGCCGCGAGGCGCCGGCGGCGCACGCCCG
>DASZUW010000404.1:0-2561 GCA_035547475.1 Solirubrobacterales bacterium | reverse complement strand
TCCGCTGGGCCGCCGCCCGTCACCGTCGTCCCAGGCTCGACCACGGCCGCCCGGCGCCCGTCCGACGCCCGCGGCGCCTCGCCCTGCCGCGACCGGTGCCACTGGCGGGCGCCGCGGCAGGCCGCGCGCCGCCGCTCGCGCTCCGCACCCTCTAGCGCCCGGGCACGCTGCACGCAGCGCGGTTCGGCGCGCGCCAACCGCAACGCAAGGAGAAACGATGAGGAGCGCCATGCGGGCGCTGCTGGTCGCCGCGCTCGCCCTCGGGTCGGCGTCGGCGCTGGCACCGGCCCAGGCCCTCGCCCACGGGGGCAACCCGAATTTCAGGTCCGAAATCAACTCGGTCCAGCCGCCGCTGCCGAGCGGCGTCTCGATCGAAGTGCTCGACTACGACAGCTATCTCCAGCTGAAGGACAGGCAGGGCCACGAAGTCGTCCTCTACGGCTACAACGACGAGCCCTACGCGCGGATCGAGAAGGACGGCACGGTCCAGGTCAACCAGCGCTCGCCCGCGACCTACCTGAACGACAGCCGCTTCGAGACCGACGTGACGGTGCCGAAGAGCGCCGACCCGAAGGCGCCGCCGGAATGGAGGACGGTCGACGACTCCGGCACCTTCATCTGGCACGACCACCGCATGCACTGGATGATCGCCGGGCAGCTGCCGACCCAGGTCAAGGACAAGAGCAAGAAGACGAAGATCTTCACCTACGAGATCCCGATGACGGTGGACGGGACGAGGACGACCCTCCACGGGACGCTCTGGTGGGTCGGCAGCGCGAGCACCTCGAAGCTGCCGTTCGCGATCGCGGCGATCGTGATCGTCCTCGGCGGCGGCGCCCTGGTTTTGTGGCTGCGGCGGCGGCGCGACGGTGGCGACGACGACGGCGCGCGCCGCGACCCCGACGAGAGCGCCGCGGAGGCCTGGTAGGTGCGCCGGTCCCTTCCCCCGATCCTCGCCTGCCTCGTGGCGCTGCTGCTTCCGGCGGCGGCGTCCGCGCACGCGCGCCTCGAAGGGACCAGCCCGCCGCAGGGCGCGGTGGTGAGGCACGAGCCGAGCGCGGTCGTCTTCGAATTCGACGAGCCGGTCGAGGGCAACTTCGGCGCCGTGCGCGTCTACGACGCGGCGGGCGAACGGGTCGACGAGGGTGACGCCTTCCACCCGGACGGCGAAGGGCCGAAGCTCGCCGTCCACCTCAAGCCGGACCTCCCCGACGGCACCTACACCGCCACCTACCGGGTCGTCTCCGCCGACGGCCACATCGTCTCCAGCGGCTACGTCTTCTCGATCGGCAAGGAAGGGAAGGCACCGGCGGAGACGGTCGGCGAACTGATCGGCGGCGCCGGCAACGGCAAGGTGACCGAGGTGGCCGACGGGATCGCGCGCGGGCTCGAGTACGCGGCGATCGCGGCGGCGGTCGGCGGCGTCGCCTTCCTGCTGCTCTGCTGGCTGCCGGCGCTGGGCGCCGCGGCCGCGGTGGGGGAGGAGTCGCGGCGCGCCGCCGCGCGCGCGTTCGCCCCGCGCCTGCGCCTCGTCCTCTGGGTCGCCGCCGCGATCGGCCTCGTCGCGACCGCCGCCCAGATCGTCCTCGAGGGCGCCGAGGCCGCCGGCGTCTCCGGGTTCTCGGCGCTCACGCAGACGATCGTCGAAGAGACGCTCGAAACCCGCTTCGGGACCGTCTGGGGGTTCGCGTTCCTCGCCTGGGTCGCGGTGGCCGTCCTGGCGCCGCTGCTCACCAGGCCCCGCACCTGGAAGGCGGCCGCCCTGCCGGCGGCGGTGCCGCTCGTCTACCTGTGCCTCTGCCCGGCGCTCGCCGGCCACGGCTCGAGCCAGTCCCCGGTGGCGCTGAACTTCACCGTCAACGCGATCCACGTCGCCGCGATGGCGGTGTGGCTGGGCGGGCTCGCCACGCTGCTCCTGGTGCTCCCCGCCGCGACCCGCGCCGCCGCCACGCCGGCCGACCGCGGGCGCCTCCTCGCCGGGCCGCTCGCCCGCTTCTCGGCGCTCGCCCTGGCGATGGTGGCGCTGATCATGGCGACCGGCCTGATCCAGGCCTACGTCTACGTCCGCCACCTCGGCGACCTCCTCTCGACCGGCTACGGCCGCGCGGTCCTCGCGAAGTTCCTCCTGCTCCTCTGCGTGATCGGCGTCGCCGCCTACAACCGGCGCCGCTCCGTGCCGCGGCTTGAGGCGATCGCCGAGCGCGGCGAGTCGCCGGGCCGTCCCGGCGTCCTCCTGCGCCGCGCCCTGCGCGCCGAGGTGGCGCTGCTGGCCGTCGTGATCGGCGTCACCGCCGCGCTCGCGAGCTACGCGCCGCCGGTCTCCGCCGCGGCCGGCCCGTTCTCGCTCACGACCCAGGTCGGCCCGACGACGCTGGAGATGGACGTCGACCCGGCCCGCGTCGGCGACAACGTGATGCACCTCTACTTCTTCGACGCGAAGACCGGCGCCCCGTACAAGGCGGGGAAGGAACTGACCGTCACCGCGACGCTGCCCGACAAGCAGATCGGGCCGCTGCCGCTGACCGTGCAGAGCGCCGGCCCCGGCCACTACATCGTCTCGA
>DASZUW010000403.1:0-6415 GCA_035547475.1 Solirubrobacterales bacterium | reverse complement strand
TCGGCATCCGCCGCCGCGCTGACGCTCGCCTCCTCCAGCCGCGACGCGGCGCTCGCGAGCGCCCGCGCCGCACCGCTGACCTCGGCCCGCCCGGCCGCCAGTCCTTCCTCGTAGCCTGCCGCCCGTGCCGCGTCGAGCTCCGCCTCGCGCGCGGCCTCCGCCGCCGCCAATCGCTCCTCCGCGGGCCGCGGCACCGCCAGCTCGGGGAACTCAAAGGACGAGTTCATCGCCGCCTCGGTTGCCGACGGTCAGCTCGCCTTCCTCCTCCAGGCGGCGCACCTCGGCGACCACCCGGCTCTGCGCTTCCTCGACCACCGATTTGCGCTGCGGCGGCTGGTATTCCATCTCCTCGACCAGGAGCTCGGCGCGCCGTTCGGAGACGTTCGCCAGGACCTTCTCGCGCACCTCGTCGGGCACCCCGCGCAGCGCCAGCGTGAGGTCGGCGTCCTCGACCCCTTTCAGCACCGACTGCAGCGCCCGGTCGTCGAGCTTCACGATGTCCTCGAAGGTGAAGAGCAGCGCCCGGATCTCCTCCGCCAGCTCCTCGTCGGACTGGGCGAGCGTCTCCAGCACGTTGCGCTCGGTCGGCCGGTCGGCGTGGTTCAGGATGTCGGCGAGCGACTGCACGCCGCCCGAGCTCGCGTACTCCTCGGAGAGCACGTTCGACAGCTTCCCCCGCATCACCGTCTCCACCTCGCGGATCACCGCCGGGCTCGTCTCGTGCATGCGCGCGATCCGCAGCGACACCTCCGCCTGTTCGGAGGTGTCCAGCAGCGCCAGCGTCTCCGCCGCCAGCGTGGTGTAGAGGCTGGAGATGATCAGCGCCTTGGTCTGCGGCGCCTCGTTGCGCAGGAAGGCGACGATCTGCTCCGGCGGCGTCCGCGCGAGGAACTCGAAGGGGCGCATTTCGATCACCGCCGAGAGGCGGCCGGTGATTTCGGCGGCGCGCTCGGGCCCGAGCGCCCGCTCCAGCACCTCGCGCGCGTAGTCGACGCCGCCCGCGGCGATCGAGCTCAGCGCCAGCGAGTTCTCCGTGACCTCCTCCAGCACCTGCTCGATCTGCTCGCGCGGGATGTCGCCCGCCTTCGCCATCTCCAGCGAGAGCTCCTCGATCTCGGCCTCGGAGAGGTGGCTGAAGACCTCGGCCGCCTTCTGCGGGCCGAGCGCCACCAAGAGCACCGCGGCCTTGCGCCGTCCGCGCAGCGGTGGCGGGTCGCCGCCCGCGGCGGGGCGGATCAGCGAGGCGTCGCCGGGGCGCTCGAGCGGGACGAGCTCGTTCGGCGCCGCCATCAGCAGCTCCTCGAGCGGGCTCCCACGCTAGCCCTCCTTCATCCAGGCCCGCAGTTGCTGGGCGACTTTGTCGGAGTCCATCGCCGCGACCTCGTCGGCGTTGCTCACCAGGGTCGGGTCCTCTTCGCCGTCGTCTTCGGGCCGGCGCACTTCGAGCTCGGCCAGCGAGGTCGGCGCGTTCAGTTCCCTCAGCCAGATCGGTTCGGCCAGCACCTCGTCCTGTTTTTTGCGCAGCTGGCGCGCGGCGAAGACGAGGAAGGCGACGCCCGCCAGCCCGATCACGCCGTACTTCGCGTAGTCGCCGATGCCCGGCCCGGCCGGGGTCGCGGGTTCCGGCGGCTTGGCGAAGGCGATGCGGCTCACGGTCAGCGTGTCGCCGCGTTTCTTTTCGATCCCGGCGGCGCCTTCGATCGCTTTTTCGAGCTGGACGACTTCCGCCGCGGGCAGCGTTTTGTCGACGATCAGCGCGACGTGCTGGCGGTTCACGGTGCCCGGCGCCACCCGGGTGTGGGTGACGGTCTTGTCGACCCCGAACTGCGTTTCTTCGTTGGCGCGGTTGTAGTTGGACGGGGCGCCCGCGGTGCCGGCCCCGGCCGCGTAGCTGGGGATGTTCCCGGCCGTCCCGGCGGCGCCGCCCGCCGCCGTCGGCCCGGCGCCTTTCAGCGACTCGTGTTCGGCCTGCGTCGCCAGCGGCGTGCCGCCTTTGGCGTAGGTCAGCTTGCTCTGCGTCGTGCGGTCGGCGTCGACTTCGGCCTGCACCTGCACGCGCCCCTTTTCCGGCCCGATCGTCCGCGCCAGCAGGCTGTCGAGCCGCGTTTCCATGTTCTGGTCGTAGCGCGCCTCGATCGCCTGTTTGGAGAGGCCGCCGCCGAGCGCGCCGCCTTCGCCCGCCGGCCACAGCGTGGCGCCGCTGCCGTCGGTGATCGTCACGTCGTTGGCGTTCAGCCCTTCGACGCTCGCCGCGACCAGGTGGGCGATCCCGCGCACCGCGCCGGCGCCGAGGCGCCCGCCGGAGTCGCTGGCGATCAGCACCGCCGCGGTCGGCTTGATCGCTTCTTCGGAGAAGAGCTGTTCTTCGGGGAGGGTCAGCTGCACGTTGGAGCTCTTCACGCCTTCGACCTGGTTGATGGTCCGTTCCAGTTCGCCCTCCAGCGCGCGCTGGTAGGTGACCTTCTGCTGGAAGTCCGACGCGCCGAACTGCTGGGAGTCGAAGAGTTCGAAGCCCGGTTTGCTGCCGCCGAGCACGTCGCTTTCGGCCAGCGCGATCCGCGCCTCGGAGACGTCGGAGCTCGGCACCCCGACGGCGGTGCCGGAGTCCTGCAGCTGGAAGGGGATGCCCTTGGCTTCGAGCGCTTCGGTCACCTGGCCGGTTTCGGCCGGTTCGATCCCGGTCGCGAGCGTCGTGTAGCTCTGCTTCGTCGCCATCTGGAAGAGGACGAAGACGAGGACGATCAGCGCGAGCGCGGCGCCGCCCAGCGCGAGTTTTCCGCGCGTCGAGAGCCTGGCGAGGACGGTTTTGATCTGGGCCACGTCAGATCTGGGTGTGGAAGATTTCGGTGTAGGCTTCGACCGCTTTGTTGCGGACCTGAGCGGCCAGCTGCATCGAGAGCTGCGCTTCCTGGACCGCGGTGATCACCGAGGTGAGGTCCTGCGTTTGCCCGGTCGCCAGCGCCGTCGCCTGCGCCGCGGCGGCTTCCTGGGTCCTCTCGAGGTCGCCGATCGCGTTGGTGAGCATCGAGCCGAAGCTGCCGGCCGGGTCACCGGGCGCGCTCGCCCCGCGCGCGGCCGGATCGCCGCCGACCGACCACTCGGCGCCCTGCGCCCTCGGCGCGGCGAACTGCTCGGCGGCCTTGCTGATGGCGGATACGGGGAGCGTCATCAGAGCAGTTCGATCGTCTTGGCGAAGACCTGCTTGGTCGTCTGCATCGCGGTCACGTTGGCCTGGTAGGAGCGCGAGGCGTCGATCAGGTCGGTCATTTCTTCGACCGGGTTGACGTTCGGCATCTCGACGTAGCCCTGCGCGTCGGCGTCGGGGCTGCCCGGTTCGTAGACGCGGCGCAGCGGGGTCGTGTCGGGGACGATCGCCGCGACTTCGACGCCGGCCGGCTCGCCGCCGCCACCGCCGCCGAGCGCCCCGCTGAGCGCGCCGGCGAAGCTGCCGTCGCCCGAGGACTCCTGCAGGACCACGTCCTGGCGCCGGTACGGGCCGCCTTCCGGGGTGCGGGTGGACTGCGCGTTGGCGAGGTTGGCCGACGTCACGTCCATCCGCAGCCGCTGCGCGGTCAGCCCGCTGGCGGAGATGTTCAGCGCGTCGAAGAGCGCCATCAGCCCCCCATCCCCAGCGCCGTGCGCAGGATCGAGAGGCGCGAGCCCGCGACCTGCTCGAGCGCCTCGATTTCGAGGCCGTTTTCGGCCAGTTTTGCCGCTTCGGCTTCGCTGCTCACGCCGTTGCCGTCGGCTTGCATCGCGCCGACGTTCAGCTGTTCGGGGGCGAAGCTGACCGCCTCGATCGCTTCCGGACCGCCGTCGAGCGCGTCGCTCAGGGTCGCGTGGAAGTCGACGTCGGAGGGCTGGAAGCCGGGGGTGTCGGCGTTGGCGATGTTGTTCGACAAGACGGCGTTGCGCAGGGTCGCGCCGGAGATGGCGCGCATCAGCGTGAGTTGGGTCGGATCGAGGATGCTCATCGCGGGCTTCGGCCCGGTCATCGGCAGGCGGCGCCGAAGGTTTAGTTCCGATTTCCGATCCACCGAGTCAAGTGCGAGGCTCCGCTGTCGATAGAGATACGGAATGTCGGACCCGAGCGAACAGAATTGGCCCGAGGCGAGGATCGTCGACCGGCTGCCGGTCATCATCTACGCCTCCGAGCTGGGGGAGAACGGGCGTTGGCGCTACGTCAGCCCGCAGGTGGAGGAGATCCTCGGCTACACCGCCGCGGAGTTCCTCGCCGACCCGGGCCTCTGGGCGCGGCTCGTCCATCCCGACGACCGCTTGCGGGCGCTGGCGGTGGAAAGCCGCGAAAAGCTCGGCGACCGTGACACCCGCCCGGTCGAATACCGGATGTTCACGAAGTCGGGCCGGGTCGTGTGGATGCTCGACGAGGCGGTGCTCGAGGCCGACTCGCACGGGGTCCCGGTCTGGCACGGCGTCCTCTACGACATCACCGAGCGCAAGACGGCGGAGATCGACCTGCAGCGCTCGCTCGCCCAGCAGGCGGTGGTGGCGCGGCTCGGCGAACGGGCGCTGAAAAACGGCGACCCCGAAGCGCTGATGCGCGACGCCGTCACCTTGATCGGCGAACTGGACGACGTCGAGTTCGCCTGCATCTGGGAGGTCGGGCGCGACGGGCGCCGGCTCAACCTGCGCGCGGGGCTCGACGACACCGCGCTGGCCTCGGGCCGGCGCGTCTCCGCGGGCCGCGAATCGCACGCGGGGGCGGCGCTCGACTCCGGCGTGCCGGTGGTCGTCGGCGACTGGACGGCGGAGGAGCGCTTCGCGATGCCGCCCGCGGTGCGCGCGCTCGGCGCGGCGAGCTCGCTTGCGGTGCGGATCGACGGCAAGGACCGCCCCTTCGGCGTCCTCGACGTCCACTCGGCCGAGCCGCGCCGCTTCGGCACCAGGGACGTGCCCTTCCTCGAAGCCGCCGCCAACGTCCTCGCCGATGCCTTCGAGCGCCACGCCGCCGACCGCGCCCTGCGCCACCGCGTCCTCCATGACGCGCTCACCGGCCTGCCGAACCGGCTCAGCTTCGTCGATTCGCTCGACGACGCGCTCGGGCGCGCGTCGATCTCCGGCTCGCCGGTCGGGATCCTCTTCCTCGACCTCGACCACTTCAAGCTCATCAACGACAGCCTCGGCCACCACGCCGGCGACGCCCTGCTGCGCGCCGTCGCGCCGCGGCTGCGCGCCCACCTGCGCCCCGGCGACATCGTCGCCCGCTTCGGCGGCGACGAGTTCGGCATCCTGATCGACCGCCTCACCGACGACTCCGAGGCGGTCGCGATCGCCGAGCGGGTCGCCGCCGCCTTCGCCCAGCCCTTCTCGATGCAGGGCGTCGACCACTTCGTCAAGGCCTCGATCGGGATCGCCGTCGCCCGCCCGTCCTCGGGGCAGACCACGAACGCCGAGCTCCTGATCCGCGATGCCGACGCGGCGATGTACCGGGCGAAGGAGGGGGGCCGCAACCGCACCGTCCTCTTCGACGCCGAGATGCGGGCGAGCGCGGCGCGCCGGCTGGAGACCGAACGGGAGCTGCGCGGCGCGGTCGAACGCGACGAGCTCGAACTGCGCTACCAGCCGATCGTCAACCTGCGCACCGGCGAGGTGACCGGCCTCGAGGCGCTGGTCCGCTGGCGCCACCGCGACCGCGGCCTGCTCGACCCCGCCGACTTCGTCTCGATCGCCGAGGACAGCGGCCTGATCGAGCCGATCGGCCGCTGGGTGCAGGAACGCGCCGCCCGCCAGATCCTCGAATGGCATGAGCTGCGGCCCGACGATCGCCCGCTCGACGTCGCGGTCAACCTCTCCGCCCGCCAGGTCGCCCACCGCGACCTCGCCGCCGGCGTCGCCGAGATCCTCGCCCGCACCGGCCTCGACCCGCAGCACCTGCGGCTCGAGATCACCGAGACGGTGCTGGTCGACGAGTCGGCCTCGGCGCTCGCCTCCCTGGAGGCGCTGAACGAGCTCGGCGTCCGCCTCGTCCTCGACGACTTCGGCACCGGCTATTCCTCGCTCGCCTACCTCAACCGCTATCCCTTCAACGCCCTGAAGATCGACCGCTCCTTCGTCGACACCCTCGGCGTCGAACAGGAGGGCACCGCGATCGTCGAGGCCGTCATCGGCATGGCCCGCGCCCTCTCCCTCGACGTCATCGCCGAGGGCATCGAGAACGACGTCCAGCTCGCCGAGCTCCGCCGCCTCGAGTGCGACTACGGCCAAGGCCACCTCTTCCACGAGGCCCTCCGCCCCGAGGAGATCGGCCGCATGATCGCCGCGGGGTCGTTGGACCATGGGCCGGACACGGCGTCGAGGCTGGAGCGGTTTCGGGAGGGGGAGTAGGGCTGGGGCGCGGGCGGGGCGTCCTGGGCGCCTCATGGGGGTCCTGGCAGGCCGTGACCCCGATGAGGCG
>DASZUW010000402.1:0-3472 GCA_035547475.1 Solirubrobacterales bacterium | reverse complement strand
CCACGCGGTCTCCTGACCGGTCGAATCCTTGCGTCCCCACGCCGGGCCTCGCGTCCTGGGCGCCTCATGGGGGTCACAGCCTGCCAGGACCCCCATGAGGCGCCCAGGACGCCCCGCCGGCGCCCCGAAGTGGTGTGGACGGCCCGGGCCACGCGTGCGCCGCCCCGCCCCCGGGGCCCCTACCTCCCCCCAGGCCTCTCTCCGCGCTTCCGCGCCTCCTCCTCGCGTTCGCGGCGCTTCTCGGCCCTGGTCGAGCGGATGATTCCGGCGACGACGATCAGGACCGGGATCACGTAGAAGACCCAGAGCCAGTGGCCCAGGTGGGCGGCGGGGATGGCGACGGCGGCGAGCATCAGCTCGCCCCCACCGAGAGGAGGTAGAGGCCGAAGCAGGTGAAGGCCACCATGACGGCCAGCATCCAGTACTGGGAGCGGGAGGCGCGGCGGTAGTCGCGCCAATAGACGAGGGCTTTGTCGTGGGCGAGGGTGAGGCCCGCGAGGTGGCCGGCGAGGAGGGCCGCGACCTGGACGTACCAGATGACGTTGGGGCTCAGGGCGTTGAAGTCGATGCCGTATTCGGCGGTGCCGAAGAGGTCCGTGGTCGAGGTCCCCAAGGGGTCGGAGAGGAGGTAGGTGAACTGGGCCTGCTCCTGGTAGACGAAGAGGCTGAAGTAGTGGGCGAGGAGGTAGGCGAGCGCGATCGGGATCAGGGAGTGGGCGAAACCGCGCGCCAGTTGGCGGAAGGGCGGCGCGCCGGGGACCGACCGCATGCCCCTGACGCCGAGGAGGTAGACGATCGCGACGCCGGCGACCGTCGCCGCCATGAAGACGGTGTCGGCGACGCGGATCGTCGCCAGCGGTCCCAGGCCCGCTTCGGTGAGCCACTTCTCGACGTGTTCGAGGGCCGGTTTGTAGGCGCCGTCCTCGGCCCCGTCGAAGCTGGTGGTGGCGATCGAGGCGATCACGACCGCGGTCGAGCCGCGGACGCTCGTCGCCCAGCGGGTGGCGGCGGCGAGGGGGCGGCGGCGGCCGATGCGCCCGTCCTCCACGCCGAACGGCGCCAGCTGGGAGAACATGCCGAAGTAGACGGAGAAGATCTCGCCGCGCGCGCACCAGGTCTCGCGGCCGAAGAGGACCATCATCGCCAGCGTGTAGCCGGTGTAGACGCAGGCGGCGACGCCCGCCGCGTGCGGTTCGAGGCCGACGGCGACGCCGCCGCTCGAGCCGTAGACGACCTCCAGCCAGACGAAGCCGAGCAGGCCGACCGCGGCGGGCCAGTGCCCGAGGCGCTCCGGGTAGGCGAGGTGCGGCAACGGGCGCCGGGCGAGGAGCCGGTAGGCACCGCCGCCGACGCGGGCGATCGCCCGCCACGGGTTGAAGGTCGGGAAGACGTCGCCGAGGAGCGCCGAGACGAAGGGGAAGCCGATCCAGGCGGTGACGAAGAAGAAGGTGATCGCGAAGTTGCGGTCGGGGGCTTCGGTGCCGTGGATGCCGGAGTAGATGCCGACCCCGAGCAGGAAGACGGCGAGGCCGCCGCAGAGCACCTGGATCGGCCAGGAGCGCAGGACCGCGGTCAGCCAGGCGGCCGAGGGGCGCCAGCGCTCTTCCTCGAAGCGGGGCTTCCGCCATGCCGCGGAGAGCGCGAAGAAGGAGACGACGAGCACGATCGACGCCGCCCAGGCGAAGAGCCAGGCCGGGATCGGCAGGTCCTGCTTGGCGACGAGCGCGTGGGCTTCGGGAAGGTGGAGGAGGATCATCGGACCGGCCCCCGGACGGCGGGCCAGGGTAACGTCCGGCGCCCGTGCGCCCCGGACGCGACAACATCGCCGCCCCCGACCTGCCCGCGGGCCTGCAGTGGATCGGCGCCGAACCGGACTCGATGCCGGCGCTCACCGCGGGCGGCCCGGCCCTCGTCCACTTCATCGACTTCGCCCAGCTGAACAGCGTGCGCACCCTCCCCTACGTCGGCGAGTGGGCGCGCCGCTACCGCGAGATGGGCCTCTCGGTGATCGGCGTGCAGACGCCGCGCTTCCCGTTCGGGGCCGACCGCGAGGCGGTGGCGGCGGGGCTGGGACGGCTCGGCGTCGAGTTCCCGGTGGCGATCGACGCCGGGCGCGACCTCTGGCACCTCTACGGCTGCGAAGGCTGGCCGAGCCTCTTCCTCTGGTCGCTCGGCGGGGCGCTCGCCTGGGTGCACTTCGGCGAGGGCGAATACCTCGGCACCGAGATGGCGATCCAGGAGCAGCTGCGCGAGGCCGACGCGCTGCGGCCGCTGCCGCCGACGCTGGCGCCGCTGCGCCCCGAGGAGGCGCCGAACGCGCAGGTGATCGCGCCGAGCGCCGAGGTCTTCCCCGGCGGCGGCTGGGAGCGTCCCTGGGTTGCGGGCGAGGACGCCGACGAGCTCCGTGTCGAATACGAAGCGGGCGGCGCCTGGGCGACGGTCGAGGGGTTCGGCTCGCTGACGGTCGCCGTCGACAGCGAGCCGCGCGGCGCGCTCGAGATCCCCGGGCCGGGGATCTACGAGCTGGCCGCCCACGCGCGCCACGGCAGCCACACCGTGACGCTCATCCCCGAGGCGGGGATGAGCGTCTGGTCGGTGAGCTTCGACCCGGGGCTGCCGTAGGGCGAGGGTCACGCCGCCGCCTTCCGGCGGCTCCCGAGCACCGCGACCGCCGCGCCGAGGAGCGCGATCACGGCGACGACGAGCGCCGCGATCGCGAGGCCCTTGTCATCGGAGCCGCCGGAGCCGCTCGATGCGCCCGAGCCGGGCGCTGCCGAGCCGTCGGCGCCCGCTTCGCCGCCCCCGGTGCGGGCGACTGCCGTCGCCTGCCCCGGCTCCTTCGGCGGCGTCACCAGCACCTGCGGCGCCGGGTGTTCGGTTTCCGGCGCGCCGATCCAACGGACGACTTCGTGTTCATAGGTCTGCACCGCCTTGAAGGTCAGCTCTTCGCCGGCCTTGCCGGGGATCTGCACGGACAGCGGGAAGTCCTGGAACTGTCCCGGCGGCAGCTTGCCGCCGCTGAAGACGATCTCGCGGACGCCTTCGGTCACGGGACCGTCGTCGGTCTGGATCGGTTCCTTGAGCTTCGCCTGCACCACCTTCACGTTCCAGCCGGGGACCGCCTGGTAGGAGACCTCGCCGAACCCTTCCGGGAACTGCACGGCCACCTTGGTGGTGTCTTCGCTCTCGCTCTCGTTCGGCACCCGCACGTCGAGCACCGTGTACGCGCCTTCGGGCGCTTCGTCCGGCTGCAGGGTCACGTGGGCCTGCGCCGCCGCGGGGGCGAGCAGGGCCAGCGCGAGCAGCGCCGCCGGGGCGAGGGTCTTCGCCTTCATCTGATTCCTTTCTTCGCAGTTGACGTCGGACCGCGAGGGCGACGGCGGCGCACGGCCGGCGAGCGCGGCGCCGAGGAGGGCGCCGCCTCGCGGCAGGCGCGGGCGGGCGAAGAGGAGGTGGCGCGGAGGTGGGACGG
>DASZUW010000401.1:0-2614 GCA_035547475.1 Solirubrobacterales bacterium | reverse complement strand
CGCCCGCCGCTCCGGCTCGCCCGCGTGGATCTCCAGCTCGCGCCGCTCGGCGATCCCGCCGAGCTTCCCCGGCACCCGCACCAGCGTCGTGTTCGAGCCGCCCTCGCCGCTCGCCATCAGGTCCGGGTTCTGCCGCGCCAGGAGCGCCCGCCAGAAGCCGAGCTCGTTGCGCGAGGTGAGGACCCGGTGGTACTCGGCGCCGCTCGCCCGCGCCAGCGGCCCGGCGAAGCGCGGCGGGCACTCCTGCAGCATCGCCACGTCCCAGGCCGCGCCGGCGAGCAGCGCGGCGAACTCCGCGGTCAGGTCGCGGTTCACCTGCACGTGCGTCGCGTTGGACTCGTCGAGCCGCAGGAGCCGCGAGCGCCAGGTGCGCAGCGCCGGGTCCGGCGGGAAGTCGCGGCCGTGGAAGAGGTTCCAGCAGAGGACGGTGATCTCCATCGCGTGCGTAGTATCGGCGCCTTGGCGAAGCGAGACTTCCTCACCGGTGAAGAGCTGGGCGCCTTCGAGCTGGAGCGCCTGCTCGACCGCGCCGCCGACCTCAAAGCGGGCCACGACGCGGCGCGCAAGGGCGGCCGCCTCGGCGCCTCCTCGCTTGCCGGGCGCAGCGTCGCGCTGGTCTTCGAGCGCCCCTCGACCCGCACCCGCGTCTCCTTCGACGTCGGCGTCGCCGAGCTCGGCGCCCACCCGGTCGTCCTGCGCGGCGACGAGATGCAGCTCACCCGCGGCGAGTCGATCGGCGACACCGCCCGCGTCCTCTCGCGCATGGTCGACGCGATCGTGATCCGCTCCGGGTCCCACGAACGGGTGGTCGAGCTGGCGCGGGCCGCCGACGTCCCGGTGGTCAACGCGCTGACGCCGCTTCATCACCCCTGTCAGGCGCTCGCCGATCTGCTGACCCTGCGCGAGCGCTTCGGCGACCTCGCCGGCCTGCGCCTCGCCTACGTCGGCGACGGCAACAACGTGGCGCGCTCGCTCGCCGTGCTGGGGGAGCTGGCCGGGGTCGAAGTCGTCGTCGCCGCCCCCGCCGATTACCAGCTCGAGGAGGCCCACGGGGTGAAATTGACGGGCGACCCGCGCGCGGCCGCCGCCGACGCCGACGCCCTCTACACCGACGTCTGGGTCAGCATGGGCGACGAAGACGAGGAGCGCCGCCGCCGCGACCTCGCCCCGTTCCGCCTCGACGCCGACCTGCTCGCCGCGGCCAAGGACTCCGCGATCGTCCTGCACTGCCTCCCCGCGCACCCCGGCGACGAGATCACCGCCGACGTCCTCTACGGCGAGCGGTCCGCCGTCTTCGACCAGGCCGAGAACCGGTTGCACGCGCAGAAGGCACTGCTGGAGTTCTTGTTGGCGGGGTGAGCGGCCGTCCCTAGGGGCGATGTCCTAGGCGTCTCATGGAGGTCCTGGCAGGCTGTGACTCCATGAGACCCCCAGGACGTGAGGGGTTCGTGGGAAACGCCGGGAAGTCGGCACGGGTCGGCGAGGTCTCGGGACCTCGGGGGCGCCGGGCCGCCGGCCGCGCTCGCGGGTCAGGAGGTTTCCACGCTTCCGTGACGATCCCGTGCGTGAGAGGTCGCGAATAGCCCCGGGGAGCCTCATCCCTTGACGAAGACGCCGGGAACGTCGCCCTTCCGTGCGCCTTCGGTCCGTCCCCGGGCCTGAAGACCGGGACCGAGAACGCGATGCAGCTCTTACGGGCGTTATAGCCCCCACAAGTACTGCAGCGCGAAAGTGCGTGTTGTTCAACCCGCACGGAAGCGTGACCTTCCCGGCATCTCCTCACGACGTGCGGTCTCGTCACGGGTCCGCGACCCTCCGGCCCCGCTTCCGTGACCCTCCCGTGACGAACCCGCGCCACCCACCCGGGCTCCGCCGCCATCCCCCACATAACCCGGCCGTCTCGGCCACGGCCACAGCCGGCCAGGGTCGTGGCCGAGACGGCCGCGCTAGCGCCAACGCCTCGCGTCCGGTGTCCCGCCCACCCGACAACCCCAGCCCCACCTTGCGAACCTACGGGGGTGTATCCGGAGCTCCACCTCGGCCCGCTCACGGTCCAGACCTTCGGCCTCTGCTTCGCGCTCGCCTTCCTCGCCGCCGGGGCGCTGGTCTGGAAGCGCTTCGGCGAGCTCGGCAGGCCGGTCGACGGGGGCTACGAGATGGGGTTCGCGGCGCTCCTCGGCGGGCTCGTCGGCTCGCGCGTCTACTTCGTCGTCCAGAACTACTCGGAGGTGAAGGGGGATCTCGTCGGCCACCTCTTCAGCGGCTCGGGGCTGGTCTGGTACGGCGGCGCGATCGGCGGTGCGCTTTTCGTGATCGTCTGGGCATGGTGGCGTGACTTCCTCAACCTGACGCTGCTCGACGTCGCCGCCCCGGCGCTCGCCCTCGGCTATGCGCTCGGCCGTTGCGGCTGCCAGCTCTCCGGCGACGGCGACTACGGCAAGCCCTGGGACGGTCCCTGGGCGATGGCCTACCCGCACGGGACCGAACCGACCAAGGTGCCGGTCCAGCCGACTCCGGTCTACGAGACGCTGGCGATGGGCTTCGGCGCCTGGATCCTCTGGCGGCTGCGCGACCGCGTCCGCGCCGGATGCCTCTTCGCGCTCTACCTGATGTA
>DASZUW010000400.1:0-10265 GCA_035547475.1 Solirubrobacterales bacterium | reverse complement strand
GCCCGCTCCGCGGCGTCCGCGCCGAGGCCGTGGCGGCGCAGCACCTCGGTCGACGCGACGCGGTCGAGCGGCGCCAGCGCCAGCGGCCGGAACCGCGCCTCCTCGCGCGCCGCCCACTCGGGCCCGGGCGCCCGGCGCGAGGCGATCAGGACCGCGCCCCCGGGCGGCAGCGCCGGCACCAGGACGCGGCGCAGGTAGCCGCCCAGCGCCTCGACGTGCTCGAAGCTGTCGATCACGACCAGCGGCCGCCCCGCCTCGCCCGGCGAGCCGATCGCGTCCTCGAGCTGGTCGGGGACCGGCGCGATGTCGCGGCCGTCGATCCAGACGAGCTCGTAGCCGAACGCCGCCGCCGCGCGGGCGCCGGCGGCGCGCAGCAGTGCCGTCTTGCCGATCCCGGCGGGCCCGTGGACGTAGGCGCCGGCGACGCGATCCGGCCTCGCCAGCTCCGCCTCGAGCCACTCCAGCTCACCGTCGCGACCCACGAGCACCGGCGCAGAATGTCAGATCGCCGCCTTCCTCGCCGCCGGCGGATCACCGGGACCGAGATCGTCTTCGACCCTCGCGGGCGCGTTTCGCGCTCGCGGCCGCCCGTGCCTCCCTCAGGCGGCCGGGTCGACCGCGGCGGCGCGGCGGCCGAGCGTCCCGCCGATGAAGAGCACGGCGATGGCGACCGCGACCAGGGCGAGGCCGGCGTCGAGCCGGAAGGCGGCGCGGACGCCGTCGACGAAGGGCGGCGCGGCGCCGGCGAAGACGGCGGTGGTGAGGCCGAGGCCGATCGAGCCGCCCGCGACCTGCGCCATGTAGAGGACGCCGCCGGCGAGGCTCGTCTGGGAGCTGTCGACGGCGGTGACGCCGGCGGTGGTCGCGGTCGGGGTGAAGGCGCCGACGCCGATCCCGAGGATCACCATCCCCGGCACCAGGGCGCCGTAGCCGGCGCCTTCGCCGACGACGAAGGAGAAGAGGAGCGGCGCGACGGCCACGCAGAGCGCCCCGAAGACGGCGAGGCGCTTGGCGCCCAGGCGCGCGTAGAGCGGCCCGGCGACGAAGGAGACGAGGGCGAAGGTCGCGAGGAAGGGCAGCACCCCGGCGCCGGCGCCGAGCGGCGAGTAGCCGAGGTATTCCTGCATGAACTGGGGCAGGTAGAGCATCGCGCCGAAGAAGGTGGCGCCGAGGAAGGGGACGGCGACGAAGGAGGCGGCGAAGCGGTGGTTGGAGGCGAGCTCGCGCGGGATGAGGGCGTGGGCGCCGGCGCGGCGCTCGAGCGGGACGAAGGCGGTGACGAGGACCGCCGAGACCACCAGCAGGCCGATCACCCGCGGGTCGCCCCAGCCCCAGTCGGCCGCCTGGTCGAGCGCGATCAGGAGCGCGACGAGCCCGATCGAGAGCGTCGCCACCCCCGGGTAGTCGATGCGGCGCTCGTCGAGGCGCGGCTCGGCGACGTGCACCAGCAGGTAGGTGACGAGGACGCCGAAGGCGGCGATCGGCACGTTGAGGAAGAAGATCACCCGCCACGAGGCGAGGTCGGTGAGGACGCCGCCGACGAGCGGGCCGATCGCGTTGCCGAGCCCGGCGGCGCCGAGGATGATCCCGCCCGCCAGCCCCGCCTTCTCTTCCGGCAGCAGGGCGAAGGTCATGCCGAGGATCGCGGGCCACATCAGCGCCCCGCCGATCCCCATCAGCGCCCGCGCCGCGATCAGCCACGTCTCCGTCTGCGCCGCTCCGGCGAGGATCGAGAAGAAGACGAAGATCCCGGCGCCCCAGAAGAAGCAGCGACGGCGCCCGAACGTGTCGGCGAGCCGTCCGCCGGTCACGATCAACACCCCGAAGGTCAACGCGTACGCGTTGATCACCCACTGGATCGTGTCGATGTTGGTGTCGAAGTCGCGCTCCATCGTCGGCAGCGCCACGTTGATCGCGGTGAAGTCGTTGGCGATGACGACGACGGCCATCGCCATCGCGAAGAGTGCGAGCCAGGTGGTCCGGGACGAGGAGGACGAATCGGCGCTCACGACAGGCCCAGGCTATGCGACACCTCGGCGTACGCAAAGTGCGCGCTGCCGCGCGCGGCGTTCGGCGCCGAGGGGGGAGAGACCGTGGGCTGTGGAGCCTTGCTCTCGCTATGCGAGAGGAAAGCTCCACAGCCGACGCACGAGTCGCGTTGATCGCGAGTCAACAGCACGGGATCATCACCGGCCACCAGCTCGCGGTGGCCGGAGTCGATAAGAGCGGTGTCACGCGGCGCTTGCGCGCCGGGCGCCTGCATCGGCTCCACCGCGGCGTCTATGCGGTCGGGCATCGGAGCCTCTCGTGGCGGGGACGGTGGCTGGCGGCGGTGCTCGCCGCGGGGGAGGGCGCCGTGCTGAGCCACACGAGCGCCGCCGCGCTGTGGCGGTTCCTGCGGCCGCTCGAGGGACCGGTGCACGTCACCGTCGCCGCCGCTGTCCGGCGGAAGCCGCGTGAGGGCATCCGCCTCCACCGCTCCCGGACCCTCACGCCCCGTGACGTCACCCGTCGCCACGGCATCGCGGTCACCACCCCCGCCCGCACGATCGAGGACCTCCGCGGCGAGGTCGAGGACCACCTCTTCCGCCGCGCCCTGCGCCAGGCGGAGCTCGCCGGCCACCGCGTGCCCCACCTCTCGGCCACCAGACGGACGCGCTCGGACCTCGAGCTGCTCTTCCTCGGCCTCTGCGAGGACCACGGCCTGCCGCGGCCGCTCGTCAACCATCGCGTCCACGGCCACCGCGTCGACTTCCACTGGCCCGGGCGGCGGCTCGTCGTCGAGACCGACAGCTGGGAGTACCACCGCGGCTCGGTCGCCTTCGAGGACGACCACGAGCGCGACCTCGGGTTGCGGGCCGCCGGGATCGCCGTCCGCCGCTACACCGCCGACCAGCTCGAGGCCGCTCCGCAGGCGGTCGTCGCGGACCTGCGGCGGGCTTTGGCGCGGCCTCTACTCGCCGGGCGCGCCGGCGACCCGCAGTAGGCGGAAGTTCTTGCGGCGGGTCGCGGTGAGGAGCGCGCGGCGGAAGGTCGGGAAGGCGGCGCGGCCGGTGGCGGCGTCGCAGGGCTCGACCCCCTCGACGCGGTACTCCTCGCCGCCGAAGACGACGACGCAGCCGCCCGCGGCTTCGATGTTGCGCAGCCAGTTGACACCCTCGCCATAGGTGAGCTCGGCGACGAAACCCTCCGGCACCCTGGCGAGGACCAGCGGCGTCTCGTAGGTGCGGCCGGAGCGGCGGCCGACGTGGCGGACCAAGGAGAACGGCCCGCCGCCCCGACGCGCCGCCCGGACGGTCGCGCGGTTGAGCGTGTTCTTCAGCAGCCAGAGGTAGGGCTTGCGCAGCGAGGCACCCATGGACGATCGCCATGAGTCTCCCACGCTCCGCTCAGATGTCGACGGTGCGGGCGAGGAGGGCCGTGAGCTCTTCGTAGGCCCGCTCGGCGGCGGCCTCGTCGTAGGCGGGGGTGTCGGCCATCGTGTAGCCGTGCTCGGCGCCGGCGTAGACCTCGGCGCGGAACTCCTTGCCCGCGGCGCGGAGGGCGTCTTCGACCTTCGCGATCTGCTCCGGCGTCGCGCTGCGGTCGTGGTCGGCGAAGCCGAGGTAGAGCTCGGCCTCGATGTCGGCGGCACTCAGGTGGGGGCTGTCCTCGTCGTCGGTGACGAGGCCGCCGGTGTGGAAGCAGGCGAGGGCGGCGACGCGCTCCGGGTAGGCGGCGGCGATGCGCCAGCCGAGGCGTCCGCCCATGCAGTAGCCGGTGATGGCGATCGGGCCGCCGCCTGCCTCCTCCTCGAGCCGGCCGAGGTAGGCGGCGCCGTCGGCGACGATCCGCTCGGTCGTCAGTTCGCGGATCAGCGGCATCACGCGCCCGAAGACCTCGCCGCGACGCTCCGGGTCGTCGAGGCCCTCGAGCGACACCACCGGCGCCCGCCCCACCCGATAGAAGACGTTCGGCGCGAGCACGACGTGCCCCGCGGCGGCGATCCGATCGGCCATCGCCTCGATCTGCGGGCGCAGGCCGAAGGCGTCGACCATGAAGAGCACACCGGGGTGGGCGCGCCCGTCGTCGGGCCGGGTCAGATAGGAGTCGGCGACTCCGTCGGCGGTTTTGACGTCGATGTTTGCGCTGTTCACTTCACACCTTCCGAGGTCGTTGCTCTGTCCACGACGAAACCCTAAAGAGACTGGGTCTCCCGCCATCCACCTATGCACGATCGCCGGTACGCCCCGCGCCGATCACCCCGTGGGTACCCCGCATCGCGACGACGGCCCGAGCAAGCCGGGAGCGCCGGCCGAGCGCGCCCCGCCTACCGCCGCAGCGGCGTCAGGCTTTCGGCGGCGAAGAGCTGGTGGACCATGCGGACGGTGATGCCGCCCTCGCCGACCGCGGCGGCGACGCGGCTCATCGAGCCGGAGCGGACGTCGCCGGCGGCGAAAAGGCCGGGCACGGTCGTCTCCAGGGCGAAGGGGTCGCGGTCGAGCGGCCATTCGCCGCCGCGGCGGGCGGCCTCGCCGGTGAGCAGGTAGCCGCCCTCGTCGCGCAGCACCTCCGGCGGCAGCCAGGCGGTGTTGGGGTCGGCGCCGATCATCAGGAACAGGCCGTCGGCCGGGACCGTCTCGGTGGCGCCGTCGGCGTCGCGGAGCTCCAGGCGCTCGAGCCATTCGCCGCCGCCACCGCCGACGACCTCCGTCCCCAGGCGCACCGCGACGTTCGGGGCTTCCTCCACCTGGCGCACGAGGTAGTCCGACATGCCGAGCTCGAGGTCCCCCTTGCGCACGACCAGGGTGACGCGGCGCGCGTAATCGGCGAGGTGGAGCGCCGCCTGCCCCGCCGAGTTGGCGCCGCCGACGACGAAGACCTCGAGGCCCGCCATCGCCGGCGCCTCGCTCGCGGTTCCGCCGTAGAAGACGCCCGCCCCGGTGAGGCGCTCGAGCTCGGGCACCGGCAGCCGGCGGTAGGTCGCGCCGGAGGCGACCAGGACCGCGCGCGCCCGCACCTGCGCGCCGTCGGTGAGGCTGAGGACGAGCAGCCCGTCCTCGCGGCGCAGGTCCGTCGCCCCGTGCATGAGGGCGAACCGCGCGCCGAACACCCACGCCTGCTCGTAGGCCTGTTCGGCCAGCCGCCGGCCGCTGACGCCGCGGGGGAAGCCGAGGTAGTTGCGGATCAGCGAGCTCGAGGTCGCCTGGCCGCCGATCCCGCCTTCGTCGACGACCAGCGTCCGGAAGCCCTCCGAGGCGCCGTAGACCGCGGCCGAGAGGCCGGCCGGGCCGGCGCCGACGACGACCAGGTCGAACTCGCTGCGCTGCGGGTCGACGGTCGCGCCGGCTGCCTCGGCGATCTCCGCGTTGGTCGGGTCGGAGAGCACCTCCCCGTTGGGGAAGACGACGAGCGGCAGCGGCTCGCCGTCGGCCTCGACCTTCGCCAGCAGCTCGCGCGCCTCCGCCGAGTCGGCCAGGGCGAAGGTGTGGGTGAGGGCGCAGCGGCCGAGCAGCTGGCGCAGCTCGTAGGCGCGCCCGGTCCACGACTCGCCGATCACGTGGATCGTGTGCGGCGCGGCCCGCCGCGCGTGCGCCCACTCGAGCAAAAAGCTCATGACCGACTGGTGGAAGAGCTCGTCGGGGGCGACCGACGGCCGCACCACGTAGTACTCGATCTGCCGGCGGGCCATGGCGTGGAAGATCGCCTCGCCGGTCCGCCCGTCGCCCCAGCTCGCCCAGTCGATCAAAAGGCTCCGCTGGGCGAAGGGGTCGAGCGCGCGCACCCGCCCGAGCAGCTCGCTGCCGCTCATCTCGTCGAGCCACTGGGCGGCGAGGACGAGCGCGATGTCCTCGCCCGCCGCGCTCGCCTCCTCCAGGCGCGCGAGCGCCGCGCGCGAGGAGCCGGCGACGAGCACCCGGTAGTCGCGCTCGTAGCGCTGGCGCAGCTCCCCCTCGACCTCGCGCAGCGAGGCCGGGTCCGCGTCGACGGCGAGGAGGAGCGGCTTGGACAAGACTCCCCGACCGTACCGTGCTCCGACCGCGCCTCCAAATAGGGAGATTCCTACGTTCGGAGGGGTGCTCCGAGGTTAGGCTCGAATACTCGTCCAAAAAGAAGAAGGAGGACCGTGAGCGCCAACCGGGAGCTGTGGGAGAAGGGTGACTTCACGAAGATCGCCGCGACGATGCGGGGCAGCGGCGAGGCGCTCGTGGAATCGCTGGGCGTCGCGGAGGGCATGGCGGTGCTCGACCTCGGCTGCGGCGACGGGACCACCGCGCTGCCCGCGGCCGCGCGCGGCGCCGACGTGCTCGGCGTCGACATCGCGTCGAACCTCCTCGCCGCGGGCCGGGCGCGCGCCGCCGCCGCGGGGCTCGACAACGTCACCTTCCAGCAGGGCGACGCCTCGCGGCTGACCGGGATCGACGACGGGCGGTTCGGCCTCACGCTGGGCGCGTTCGGCGCGATGTTCGCGCCGCGCCCCTACGACGTCGCCAAGGAGATGGTGCGGGTGACGCGGCCGGGCGGGCGCGTGGTGATGGCGAACTGGATCCCCGGCGACCCGACCCTCGTCGCCCAGATCCTGAAGATCGCCTCCGCCTACTCGCCGCCCCCGCCCGACGGGTTCGTCAGCCCGATGACCTGGGGCGCCGAGGACGAGGTGATCTCCCGCTTCGGCGAGGCCGGGATCCCCGCCGAGCGGGTCGGCTTCGAACGCGCCACCTGGGTCTTCGACTACGACGGTACGCCGGAGGAGCTCGCCGGGCTCTTCCGCGACTACTACGGCCCGACGATGAACGCCTTCGCGGCCGCTCGCGCCGAGGGGCGCGAGGGGCTGCTGCAGGCCGAGCTCGACGCCCTCTTCGCCGCGCAGAACCGGAGCGAGGACGGCGGCACCGAGATCGGCGCGACCTTCCTGCTGGTGAATGTCACGCGTTCCTACCCATAGGAGGTAGCGAGATGAAATACATGGTGATCGCGCGGCCGGGCCCGTTGCCGCCGACCCCTGAGCAGTTCGACGCCGCGCTCGAGTGGCTGCAGGGCCAGCTCGACGAGGGCAAGCTCGATTGCCTGTTCGGGTTCCTGGAAGGCGGTGGTGTCGCCATCGCCAACGCCGACTCGCACGCGCAGGCGCTCGAGCAGATGGCCGAATACCCGCTCTACGGGATGGTCACCTGGGAGGTGCGGCCGGTGCTCGCCTTCGGCGAAGGCGATGACACGATCCGCGCCAAACTGGTCGAGGCCCAGGCGGCGATGGGCGGCGCCGCCGCCTGAGACACGGGACCTATGGCGCGACCCGCGCGCGCCGGGGCTCAGTAGCCGTAGCCACCGCCGCCCCCGCTTTCTTCGGATTCGGTGGCGGCGGCAGGCTGGCCGCTCACCGGTTCGCCCGCTTCGTTCAGCACGAACCAGATGCCTTCGAATTCGTTGCCGTTGGCTTCGCCGGGTTCCGAGTCTTCCGCGAAGGTGTAGAGCGGGTGCCCGTGGTAGGTCACCTGCATCGCGCCGTCTTTGCGCTTCGTCGTGCCCAGCGCCGAGGCCATCACGCCTTCGCCGCCGCTCGGCTTGCCCTTGGCCGCCAGCGGTGGCCAGAACGATTCGCATTCGCCATAACAGGTGGACGTCGTGCCCTTGTCGGGGGTGTACTCGTAGAGCGTCATGCCTTCCGAGTCGACCAGCACGCTGCCGAGCCCTTCGATTTCCGCGGTGTCGACGGTACCGCCCGCGTTGCCCGCTTCGCCCGCGCCGCCGCCGGAACCCGACGAGGTGCTGGAGCCGCCACCGCCGCAGGCGGCGATGACCAGCCCCGCCACGACGGCCAGCAGGGCAAAGGAGTAGGTGGTTCTCTTCACTTTCGTACCTCCTGAGGTGTGTCCCGGAGATACGGCTACCGCGCGCGGCGGGTTCAGCGACGCGGTTTGGTTATCAGCAGGTCCGCGACGCCGATCAGGGTGGCGGTCGCGATCACCGGGAACTGCCCCGCCTTCGTCGCCTCAAACGAGATGATCGAGCTCTGCGCGATCGACTGCTTGATGTTCAGCCCGCGGATTTCGAAGGAGAACGGTTCGTCGGTTTCGATCTCGAAGCGGACCTTTTCGCCCTGGTGAAAGGTGAGCTGCTTGGGGCCCGAGGCGGCGGGCGGGGCGCCGCCGATCACCTTGACCACGGGGACCGGGCGCGGTTGCCTGGCGGGCGGCTTCGGTCTGGCTTCTTCGGGCTCGGTTCCGGTTTCGGGGACCTCCGGCCGCGCGCCGCTCGTCGCCTGCGTCGATTCGTTCACCTTCGGCGCGTCGATCGTGCCTTCCGAGTGGACGAAGACGAAGTAGACGAGGACGCCGAGCCCGATCACCAGCCCGAGGCCGATGCCGAGGACCCAGTCGACCCAGCGCCGCCTCATGGGGCTTGCGGCGGGCCGATCTGGGGCGATCGGGTGGGCGCGGCGAGGCCGAGGTAGGCGACGATCTGGTAGCCGCCGGGGTTCGTCTGGATCGGCTTGTTCTTCCAGTTGTTGGCGAGCCAGACGTTGCCGGAGGGGTCGATCGCGACGCCGGTGTTGCGGACCAGGCCGTCGAAGCCGTAGCCGGAGCGGGGCGAGATCGCGGCGCCGCGGCGGCGCTTGCCGGGCGGGCAGTTGCGCGGCTCGGTGCCGCAGAGCTCCGACAGCCGCTGCCCGCCGAAGTTCGCGACCCAGACCTGGCCGGCGCCGTCGACGGCGATGCCCCAGGGGTTCGTGAGGCCGGCGCCGGAGATCGGGCCCACCGGCTTGCCGCTCGGGTCGAGCAGGGTCACGTCGCCGCCGCCTTTGCCGGCCGCTTCCTCCACCTGTTCGGGCGGGACCTTGCCGGGGCAGGGGGCGACGACCCACCTGGAGTTCGACACCCACATGTAGCCGTTGCTGTCGGCGGCGATGCCCAGCGGGAGGTGCAGGCCGCCGCCGCTCGTGAGGCTCAGGACCCGGCCGGCGGGGGAGAGCTCGAGGACCGAGCCGCTGGCGTTGCCGGTGACGAAGACGTCGCCCTTGGCGTCGACGGCGGCGCCGAAGGGGCGTTCGAAGCCGACCGGGCTCCCCGCGGTGAGCGCGGCGCCGCCGAAGTCGAGCGCCTTCGCCGGGTCGCCTTCGACGATCTTCGTGACGCTGTCGTTGCCGCAGTTGGCAAGCCAGATGCTGCCCTGCTGGTCGCTCACCGTCCCCTGCGGCCAGCTGATCCCGCCGACTTCCCAGCCGCCGGGGGGCGAGAGGGGCCGGCCGGAGAGGCTGAAGGTCGAGGCCGTGTAGTGGTTCGCCGCGGTTTCGCAGCCCTGGCCTTCGAAGCCGAAGTTGCCGACCCAGACCCGGCCGGCCGGGTTGATGGCGATGCCGAAGCCGACGCCGCTGAGCCCGCCCCCTTCGTACGGGGAGCCGGGGTAGGTCTGGCCGGTCGGGGTGAAGCGGAAGAGCTCCTCGCTCGCGCAGGTGGGCTGCCGGGACCGGCGGTTGTAGGCGTAGTTGTTGCCGACCCAGAGATTGCCTTCGGCGTCGATCGCGAAGTTGCCGGGGCCGTCGAGCCCGGGCGGGTCGCCTTCGAAGCGCAGCGCGAGCGTCCAGGCGTCCGGGGCGTCTCCCTTGCCGAGCGCCGGGGTCCAGGCGCCGGGTCGGCGCGAGGCGGCGAGCGCGAGCTCGAAGAGGCCGCGGACGTCGTGCCAGGGATAACGGGCGATGTCGACGGCGGCGGCGAGCGTGTCCCGCGCGGGGGCGCCGCCGGGGGCGCCCGCCACGGCGAGCAGGCGGGCGCAGCGCGCGTCCTGGCTGCGGCAGGTCGCCAGCAGGTTCGCCAGCGCGTTGAAGGTCGGCAGGGTGGAGGTCGAGCTGCCGTTGGGGAAGGTGCGCAGGACCCGCGCGAGGCCGCCGTGGAGGCCGACGAGGTCGCCGCTCATCGCCGCCGCGTTGCGCAGCCCCGGGTTCTGGCCGACGACGACGCCGCCGACGCCGATGAACTGGGCCATCGCGAAGCCCATCGCGACGGTGGTGCGCTCGTTCACCGTCACCCGGCGGGGGAGGCGTCCTTCGCCGAGCGCCGCGGCGAGCCGGTAGCTCTGGCCGTAGATCGGGAAGCCCGCTTCGGCCGCGCCGCCGGGGCGGGTGGCGAGGAGGTAGGCGACCTGGCCCGGGCGCGCGCCCGCGTAGTGGATCGCGAACGCGCCGCCGGCGCCGCTGCGGGCGCTGCCGAGGCGCACCGGGAGGCGGTCCCCGGGGCGCGCCGCCAGCAGCTGGACGTGCATGCCGCGCAGCGGGCCGGTGCCGGCGAGCG
>DASZUW010000399.1:0-1803 GCA_035547475.1 Solirubrobacterales bacterium | reverse complement strand
GGGTGCGGGGTCCGTCCCCGAGCGCCTTGGCGACGACCTCGACCCCGCGCCCGGCGCGGTCCCCCACCCCGGTCTGCCGCAGCCGCGTCCGGCAGGCGGTCCAGAGCGGCGGGGTCGTGAGCGCCTGCAGCAGCGGATAGTCCTCCGCCCGAATCAGGTGGAGCGTGCCGCGGTTGACCCAGGTGACGATCAGCCGCCGCTCGTCCAGGGCCCGGTCGACGTCGGCTGCGAGGAGCCCCTCGCTCCGCACCCGCACCGCCAACCGCGCCCCGCGCGCGTCCTGCGCCTGGATCGCGAGCAACCGCTCCGCCACCCCCTCCGCACTGCGCGCGGGCCGCGTCGAGAGCCCTTGCGCCGTCAGGCGCGCGGCGTGAACCTCGGCCCCCCTCAAGGCCGTGCGGAGGGCCTCAGCCCTTCCCCGAGAGCAGGTTCCAGGCCCGACGCCAGAAGCTCGGCTCCGGCTCGCCGGCCACGTCGTCCGGGGAGATCTCGATCGAGCCCGGGTTCTTCCCCGGCTTGGCCAGCCGCGCCGCCGCCGCCGCGTCGATCTTCAGGACCACGCCGCGCTCGTAGATCCCCTCGACCTCGGGCGCGTCGACGAACTTATGGCCGCCGGGGCGGTTCGCCGTGGTGTCGAAGATGATGCCGTCGAAGAGGTCGGCCTCGGGCGCGTCGAGCACCTCGACCACGGTGCCGAGCTTCACCTCGTCGCTGGAGTAGACGGGGATGCCGCGCCTGGCGACGAGGTAGGAAACCTTCGAGCCGAGATCGTCCATGGGCCGAGCCTAACGGAGCGGCGTCGCGGCTCCCAGGGCGCCACTACACTCGGGGCGGGAAGACCCGACCGGGAGGGAACGCATGGGAACCAACTTGGCCTCGATCGTCGGCGCGAGCGCCGCGCGGGACGCCGCCGCGCCGGCGGTGCGGCTGGGCGAGCAGGCGCTCAGCTACGGGGAGCTGGACGACGGCAGCGCCCGCGTGGCGACGCTGCTGCGCGAACGCGGGCTGCGCCCGGGCGACCGGGTCGGCGTGATGCTGCCGAACGTGCTCGAGTTCCCGCTCGCCTACTACGGCGTGCTGCGGGCGGGCGGCGTCGTCGTGCCGATGAACGTGCTGCTGAAACGCCGCGAGATCGCCTTCTACCTGGCGGACTCGGGGGCGAAGCTGCTCCTCGCCTGGCACGGCTTCGCCGACGAGGCCCGGGAGGGGGCCGCGGACGCGGGCGCCGAGCTCGTCGCGGTCGAGCCGCGGGCCTTCGCGGCGACGCTGGCGGCGGCCGAGCCGATGCCCGACCTCGTTGACACCGACGCCGAGGACACGGCGGTGATCCTCTACACCTCCGGCACCACCGGCAAACCGAAGGGCGCCGAGCTCTCCCACCGCAATCTCGACGAAAACTCGGAGATCGTCTCGCGGACGACCTGCCTGGTCGAGGCCGGGGACGTCGTCCTCGGCGCGCTCCCGCTCTTCCACTCCTTCGGTCAGACCGTGGCGATGAACGGCTCCCTGCGCCGCGGCGCCTGCCTCACGCTGGTGCCGAAATTCGACCCGGGCGCGGCGCTGGCGACGATCGACCGCGACCGCGTCACCCACTTCTACGGCGTGCCGACGATGTTCGGCGCGCTCCTCCACCACCCCGAGCGTGAGCAGTTCGACACCTCCTCGTTGCGGATCTGCATCACCGGCGGGGCGTCGATGCCGGTCGAGGTGCTGCACGGCTTCGAGGACGCCTTCGGCGCCGAGCTGCTGGAGGGCTACGGGCTCTCGGAGACCTCGCCGACCGCCTCCTCCGGCTTCCCCGGC
>DASZUW010000398.1:0-3123 GCA_035547475.1 Solirubrobacterales bacterium | reverse complement strand
GCCCCCGCGTCACCCGCCCTGGCTCTGCCCCCCGCCGAGGCGCCGTGGAGCTTTCTCTCGTATAGCGCGACTTTCGCGCCACAGCCAGGGCCACCCGGGCGCCTGTGGAGCCTTTCTGTCGCATAGCGACAGTTTCGCTCCACAGCAAATCCTGAGTGGTGGGGAAGCATGAGGAAGACGGGAGGAAGCGTGGAGATCTCACGCTCTTCGTCACGACTCCTCACCTCGGTGACGCCGTCGTGAACCACCCGTCGCTCCTCGCGTCAGCCGCCTGCCTTCGCCCCCTCCGCCGGCGTGCCTGTCGAGCTTTACTCGGTCATGGACCGAGTTTCGATGGAGGGCGCAGTCACCGGGGCGACTGTGGAGCGTTGGTGGGCGTATAGGGCCACCTTCGTTCCACGGTCAGGGCCACCCGGGCGCCTGTGGCGCCTTTCTCTCGCTATGCGAGAGGAAAGCGCCACGGCAAGGTCCTGAGCGGTGGGGAGGCATGAGGAAGACGGGAGGAAGCGTGGAGTTCTCGGCGTCTTGGTGACGACGCCGCACCTCGGTGACGCTCTCGTGAGACATGCATCGCTCCCCGCGTCACCCGACCGCCGCGGTCCCTCCTCGCTCCCCACGGGACGCGGCCCTCTCGGCCACGGCCACAGCCGACCCGGGTCGTGGCCGAGAGGGCTCGTCCCTTCGCCGTCCCTCGCTGGGCGGCCCTCGTCCCGCCCCGCTACCCCTCGCGCCCGTACCGGTCCCGCAGGCGCACGACGTCGTCGAGTTGGGGGGTCGAGACCTCGATCAGCTCGGCGTCCTCGAGGGCTTCGATGGAGTGGATCGTGCCTGGCTCGACGCGCCAGGCGAAGCCTGGACCGATCTCCTCGGTCGTCAGGTCGTCGGGGTTCGGGCCGCGGGTCAGGCGCAGGCGACCTGAGAGGACGTAGGAGGACTCGTCCTTGTCCTTGTGGACCTGGAGGGAGAGGCTCTCGCCGGCTTCGACGTGGAGGATTTTCCCGGCGTAGTGGGGCGTCTCCGCCCACCACAGCTCGTAGCCCCAGGGCTTGTCGACGCGTTTCGGTCGCGGATCGGTCGACATCGGGTCGCGATCTTAAGCTGAAGGGATGAGCGGCGGGAAGGCGATCGCGGTGGTGTCGGCCGTGCTCGCGTGCGCGGCGGTCGTCGGGACGGCGGTGGCGGCGCCGGCATCGGGCGGGCGTCATCTGCCGTACTTCAGCCTGATGAGCGAACGGGTCGCGATCCGCAAGCTGCCGCTCGAACTGCGCCTGTCGTTCGGCTGGTTCCCGGGCAAGAAGCGGGACCCGAGGTGGATGAAACACGGGCCGGTGTGGTTCGGGGAAGTCGAGCGACCGGAGGCGAGGATCGTGGCGGCCGGCAACGCCCGCTGGGTCTGCGAGACGGAGGTGCCGAAGGACGAGATGCTCGGCGGAGACGGCGGCTGCACGACGCTCGCGGCCAGCCGGGAGCTCTTCAACCTCGACGTCAGCTCCTGCGGCAAGGGGCGGCCGCGCCGGTTTCGGATCGCCGGGTTGGTGCCGAACGGGGTCACCGGCCTCGAGATCGAGAAGGCCGACGGGACGATCGGTCGGACCGTGCCGGTGACCTTGAACACCGTGGCCTTCACGGTCGGGCGCGAGGACGTCACCCTGCGCGGGGTCGGGGACCGGGCGGCGGAAGGGCTCGAACGGAGGCTGCCGCTGGCCGAGCTGTCCAAGCTGGGCGGCGGCGGCGATTGCGGCAGCTACATCGTCGCCGAAGCGCGCGGCAGCTAGTCCGCCGCCGGGCCCTCCCGCGTCGGGTGCACGCCGGTCGCGGCGAAGATCGTGATGCCGATCGCGGCGGAGACGAGTGAGCCGCAGAGGATGCCGAGCTTGGCGGCGCCGATCAGCAGCGGGTCGTCGTAGGCGAGCGGGGTGATGAAGAGGGAGACGGTGAAGCCGATCCCGCCGAGGGCGGCGGCGCCGAGGAGGCCGCCTGCGTCGACTCCCGCGGGGAGGGCGCCGAGGCGCAGGCGCAGGGCGGCCAGGGTGGCGCCCGCGATGCCGAGGAACTTGCCGACGACGAGGCCGAGGGCGACGGCGAGGGCGATGCGCCGCCCGGCGGGGTCGGAGAGCTCGCCCCCACCCAGCTTCACCCCGGCGTTGGCCAGCGCGAAGAGCGGCAGGATCGCGTAGTTGACCCAGGGGTGGAGGCGGTGTTCGAGCTCGCCCAGCACGTCGCGCCCGGCCACCGGCGTCGCCGGGGTGAGGAGGGCGAGGGCGACGCCGGCCAGCGTCGCGTGCACCCCGGACTCCAGCGTCGCCACCCAGACGAAGATGCCGAGCGGGAGGAAGAGGAGGATCCGCCGCGCCCCGAGCAGGCGCAGCGCCCCCGTCCCGACCAGTCCCGCCACCGCCAGCCCCAGCCAGCCGAGGCTGAGGTGGTCGGTGTAGGCGACCGCGATCACGAGGATCGCGGCGACGTCGTCGACCACGGCGATCGTCACCAGGAAGAGCTTCACGCCGACCCCCACCCGGTCGCCGAGCAGCGCCAGGACCCCGATCGCGAAGGCCGCGTCGGTCGCCATCGGGATGCCCCAGCCGCTCGCGTGGTGGCCGCCGCTGAGGAGGAGGAAGATCGCGATCGGGGTGACGACGCCGCCGAGCGCGGCGATGATCGGCAGGGCGGCGCGCTTCGGGTGGCGCAGCTCGCCGGTGACGAGCTCCCGCTTGATCTCCAGCGAGATCAGGAAGAAGAAGAACGTCATCAGGCCGTCGTTGACCCAGTGCCCGAGGGTCTCGTCGATCGCCGCGCCGCCGATCCCGATCTCGACGTGGGTCCCCCAGAAGGAGGCGTAGGCGCCCGCGTCGAGGGCGTTCACCCAGACGAGCGCGGCGACGCTGCCGAGCAGCAGCGCCAGCCCGCCGCCCGCTTCGGCGCGCAGGAAGTCAGCCCGCAGGAGGTCGCGCATCCGCCCAGCCGGGGCTCAGGTAGGCCTCCTCGAAGCCGGCGCGGAGGATGTTCGCGTAGCTGGTGGAGGGGCGGCCGGGGACGCGGGCGCCGGTCTCCACGCAGAGCGTGCGGACGCCGGCCGCCGCCGCGTCCTCGATCCGCCGCCGCAGGAGCGCGAGCTGGCAGCCG
>DASZUW010000397.1:0-3406 GCA_035547475.1 Solirubrobacterales bacterium | reverse complement strand
CGGCGGAGCAGGGCCGCGCGCTCGGCACCAACCAGTCGCTGCAGACCGGTGCCGAGGGCGCCTCGGGACTCGCGGGCGGCGGGCTCGCGGCGATCTCCACCGCGCTGCCGCTGCCGGTCATGGGCGCGCTCGCGCTGCTCGGCTCGGCGCTCCTGGCCCGTCCGGCCGCCCGCGCGGCGGCGGCGCCGGCCGCCGCTCAGGCGGGGACGCGCGCCGGCGCCCGCACCCGTCGCGAGAACGTCATCGCGCCGTCCTCCAGCGAGCCGTAGCGGAGCGTCCGCAGGTCGATCGCGTAGTTCTGGCGCAGCTTCCACGGCTCCTTCGACCCCTGCTTCGGCAGTCGGTCGATCGCGCGCAGGACGTAGCCGGAGCTGAAGTCCATGATCGGCTCCTCGGTGACGCTCGGGTCGTCGAGGCGCGGCACGCAGACGTCGTAGCCGCGCGCGTCCATGTGGTTCAAGAGCCGGCAGGCGAATTCGGCGATGAGGTCGGCCTTCAGCGTCCACGAGGCATTGGTGTAGCCGATCGTGAAGGTGAGGTTCGGCACGTCGCCGAGCATCATCCCGCGGTAGACCATGAGCTTGGACTGGTCGGGCTCCTCGCCGTCGATCTCCAGCTTCGCCCCGCCGAGGAACTGCAGGTTGAGGCCGGTCGCGGTGACGACGACGTCGGCCTGGAGCTCCCGCCCCGACCTGAGCTTGATGCCGGCGGCGGTGAAGCGGTCGATGTGGTCGGTGACGATCTCGGCGCTGCCGTCGTGGATGGCCTGGAAGAGGTCGCCGTCGGGGACGACGCAGAGCCGCTGCTCCCAGGGGTTGTAGCGCGGTTTGAAATGCGTGTCGATGTCATAACCCGCCGGGAGCGCCTTCTCCAGCCACCTGCGCAGCACCCGCTTCACCAGGCCCGGGCGGTTGCGCGCGAGCCGGAAGGTGACGCTCTGGATCGCGACGTTCTTCCAGCGGACGATCGGGTAGACGGCGCGGTGCGGGAGGAACTTGCGCAGGAGCTCGGCCATCGGGTCTTCGCCCGGCACCGAGACGACGTAGGTCGGCGAGCGCTGCAGCATCGTCACGTGGGCGGCGTCCTTGGCCATCGCCGGGACCAGCGTCACCGCGGTGGCGCCGCTGCCGATCACCACCACGCGCTTGCCCGCGTATTCGGCCTCCTCGGGCCAGTGCTGAGGGTGGATGACGTGGCCCTGGAAGTCCTCGATGCCCTCGAACTCGGGCGTGTAGCCCTGGTCGTAGCGGTAGTAGCCGCTGCACATCATGAGGAAGGCGCAACTGATCGTGACCTGGCCGCCGTCGGAGCGCTCCGCGGTGACCGTCCAGCGGGCCTCCTCGCTCGACCACGAGGCCTTCACGACCCGGTGCCCGAAGCGCACCTTCTTGTCGATGCCGCCCTCGCGGGCGGTGTCGCGCACGTATTCGAGGATCGACTCGCCGTCGGCGATCGACTTCGCCGCCGTCCAGGGCCGGAAGCGGTAGCCGAGCGTGTGCATGTCGGAGTCGGAGCGGATGCCGGGATAGCGGAAGAGGTCCCAGGTGCCGCCGATCGCCGCGCGCGCCTCGAGGATCGCGTAGGTCTTGCCCGGACAGCGCTCCTGCAGGTGGTGGGCCATGCCGATCCCGGAGATGCCGGCGCCGACGATGAGGACGTCGAGGCGCTCGGGCTCGCTCGGGGCGGATCCGTTGCCGGGGGTCTTGGTGAGGGTCTCTGGGGCCATGTCGCGTCTCCTCCGTTGTGCGGCGCCGGCGGCCGGGCGCCGCTCAGGCGCCCTCCAGCACTCGGAACGCTATCCCGGCGTTCTGCAGCCTTGTGAGAAGCATGTCACCCATCGATGCAACGGTAGTGAGTTGCCCGGATCGCTCCGGGACCTCGTCGAGGGCCAGGCAGAGGCCCGACTCGGCGAGCATCTTCGACGTCTCCGTGTACCCGGGGTCGCCGCCCGAGACCTCGGTGACGACCCGCTTCCCGCCGCCTTCGCCGACGAAGCGCACCTTGAACCAGCTCCGCGCCCGCGTCGCCTCGCTCGGGCCTTCGCCGGGCGATTTCGCCTTCAGGAGCAGGCTGCGGGCGGGCGGGATCGCGGCGAGGGCGGCGACCGTGCCGACGCCCGCGGCCATCCCGCCGATCGTCGCGAGGTGACGGGCGAGGAGGTTGTGGCCGTAGGTGAAGTCGGGGCCGTAGCGGTCGACGGTGGCGGCCGAGCGGCGGACGATCGTGCCGTCGATGGTCGGCAGCGGCGCGCTCCAGCCGCCAAGCTCGGGGACGTGACGGATCCGCGCGGGAGCCGCGTGGATCTCGCGACCGGCGGGGCGCGGCTCGGCGGCGCGGCGCTCCTTCGCCGCGGCGAGCGTCTGGCGCCCGCGGGCGAAGCCGTTGACCGCCGAGTGGTAGGTGCCCCCGGAGAACTGGGCGTTGGCGCGGACGTAGCCGTTGACCGTGAGCGGCACGCCCTCGGGCAGCTGCTTGACCGTGAAGTAGGCGCCGAGGTCGTGCGGGATCGAGTCGAAGCCGCAGCAGTGGACGAGGCGGGCGCCGGTGCGCTCCGCCGTCGCCTGGTGCGCGAGCCAGGTGCGGTCGACGAACTCGGGCTCGCCGGTGAGGTCGACGTAGTCGGTGCCGGCGGCGGCGCAGGCCGCGACCAGCGGCGCGCCGTGGAGCGCGTAGGGGCCCACGGTGCTGATGACGACGCGGGTCGACTCCGCGAGCTCGGCGAGCGCCCGCGGATCGGCGGCGTCGGCGACGAGCAGGTCGGGCGCAGGCGCCGCGGGGCTTGCGGCGGCGAGCCGCGCCGCTGCGGCGTCGAGCCTCGCGCGGTCACGGCCGACCAACGCCCAGCGCAGCCCGGCGGGCGCGTTGGCGGCGAGATAGTCGGCGGTCAGCCCGCCGGTGAACCCGGTCGCCCCGAACAACGCGATGTCGCGCTCCCTCTCCCCGGCCATCCGCGCATTGTGCCGGCTGTCCAGCCAGTTTGGGGCGCGCCCGCGCGGCCGCCTACTCGGCGACCCAGACCTTCGCCGCGCCGAGCTCGGCGGGCGCGAAGACCCGGACCTCGCCGGGCGTCATGAAGCCGAAAGCCTTTAGCGCCGTGCGGATCCAGTCGACGTCGGTCACCACCGCCGTGCGCTTCCACGAGCGCAGGTGGCCGAGACCTAGCTTCAGCCCCGTTTTCGCGTCCTCCATCACCGCCCCGGCGTCCATCCCGAAGCCGGAGTCGATCTCGAACAGGAGCCGCACCTCCCCTGCCTCGACCGCCTCCCGCAGCGCCGGCTCGATCCGCTCTCGGTAGTCGTCGCCGGTCAGCTCCTCGACCACCTTGAACCCCGATCGTCCCCGCCGGCATCTCCTCGATCCGCTCGACCATGACGGCACTCTACCCCGGCCGCCGGCCGCTCAAGCG
>DASZUW010000396.1:0-3128 GCA_035547475.1 Solirubrobacterales bacterium | reverse complement strand
CCGCCCCCGGGCGCCAGCTTCCCCGCGTCCCGGACCCCTGCCCCCGGGCGCCAGCTTCCAGGCGTCCCGAGCCCCCGCCCTACCCGCCCGCCCCCGAGGCGCCGGCCGGCGTCGCGCCTCCGGCCCCCGAACCTCCGCGCGCGCCCCCGCTCGCCCCTCCCGCCGTGTGCTTCAGAATCGCGTCGGTCAGGATCGGCCAGAGGGGTTCGGGACGGTCGTGGCCCATGTCGTCGACCAGCATGAGGTGGGCGCCGGGGACCAGCTCGGCGGTGCGTTCGCCGCCGTCGGGGGCGATGAGGGTGTCGTCGCGGCCGTGGATGACGAGGGTCGGGACGGTGAGGGCGCGGAGGCCATCGGCGCGCGAGCCGGTGGCGAGGATGGCGGCGAGTTGACGGCTCACGCCTTGCGGGTAGAAGCAGCGGTCGTAGCTTGCGGCGGCGAGGGCTTCTAGGCGGGCGCGGTCGCCGTAGCGCCTCGATGCCCAGATCATCCCCTTCGCGGCCGCGGTCTCTATATAGGCGGCGCGGTCGGTGGGCGAGGGCGTGAGGAGCGCCGCGAGCGCCTCGGGGGTCGGCGCGCCGACGTCCGGCTCGCCGGTGGTCGACATCATCGAGGTGAGCGAGAGCAGCCGCCCCGGCCGCTCGATCGCGAGCTGCTGGGCGATCATGCCGCCCATCGAGGCCCCGAGGACGTGGGCGCGGTCGATGCCGAGCGCGTCGAGGAGGGCCGCGGCGTCGGCGGCGAGGTCGCTCAACGTGTAGGGGGCGAGGGCGGCGACGCGCGCGGCGTCCCCGGCTTCCGCCGCGGCGGCCAGCGCGCCGATGTCGACCTCCACCCCGTCGAGCTTCGTCGACAGGCCGGAGTCGCGGTTGTCGTACTCGATCACGAATCGGCCGCCCGCGGCGAGCATCGCCGAGAAGCCGCGCGGCCAGGCGATGAGTTGGGCGCCGTAGCCCGGGACGAGGAGGAGCGGCGGGTCGGCCGGCGAGCCGACGGTCTCGTAGGCGAGGTCGATCCCCGCGGGCGTCGTGATCGTCGGCACCGCGGCAGGGTCGCACACCGGCACCGCGTCGCGCGGATCCCCGGCGCGCCCGACGGCGCCGGTGGCGCGCCCGCCCGCGCCCGGGAGCCTCAGGCGACGTTCGTGCCCGGGACGGCCGCGGCGCGCTCGGCGTCGAGGTCGACGACGACGTGGGTCATCGGCAGGTCCACCTCGCGGCGGGTGCGCTCGACCACGTCGTGCTCGAGCCAGCGCGACTCGCCGGGTGGCAGGGTCGAGATGATGATCTCGTCGGCCGGGAACATCCGCAGCGCGTCCTCGATCGCCATGTTCGGGTCGGGATCGCCGACCTCGGCCCGCACCTCCACCCCGACGCCCCGCAGCGCGCTCACCGAGCGGGCCATCCGCTCGCGCGCCAGGTCGAGCCCTTCGTCGATGTCGGAAGCCCACCGCTGCGAGCGCGACCCGACCAGCGCCGGCGACACCAAGAGCACCTCGCAGTCGGCGGCGCGGCTGCGGTTGCGGATCTCGTCCAGAAGCTCTTTCCCCGCCGCGGTCTGGTTGGCGACGACGAGGATGCGGCGCGTGCCGTCGCTCGACCGCGGCGCGGCGACGCTGCGCGGGTCGCTACCGCGGGTGACGCGCCAGACCAGGCCGATCCCGATCCCGATCAAGAGCGCCGCGAGCAGCACCCCCCACACCGGCTTGGTGAGCAGCGTGAGCGCGACCACCAAAGCCGCGGCGCCCACGATCACGACGACGAGGCGAAAGACATCCGCCTCGGTACGAAGCGGGTTGTGCATGGGCCGATTGTAGCCGCTGTCACGAGCGCTGGCTACCGATTTTTATGCAGCGACCGCCTTCAGCTCGGCGAGGGAGTTGCGCAGGAGCTCGTGGATGTCCCGGCCCTCCGGGCCGCTCACCCACTGCTCGAAGCCGACGCGCAGGACGGCGATGCCGGCCTCGGCGGCGAGGCTCGCGGCAGGTTCGGCGACGCCGCGGTCGCGCAGGGCGGCGGCGCCGGCGGCGGCGAAGCCGACCAGCTTCACCAGCTCGCGCTCCTGGAGGTCGGGGTTGGCGGCGATGATCGCCTGGCGCTTGCGCGGCGCGTCGCCGATCTCCGCGAAGAGGTCGGCCATCGCGTCGAGGCCGCGGGCGACCGCGTCCAGCGGGGCGGCGTCCGCCGGGGCGGCGGCGATCGCCTCGACGAATTTCGCCCGCAAGTCCTCCGAGCCGGCGAAGAGCACCTCCCGCTTGTCGCCGAAATAGCGGAAGAAGGTGCGCTTGGTGAGACCCGCGCGCTCGGCGATTTCGGCGACCGTCGTCGCCTCGAAGCCGCGCTCGGCGAAGAGGTCCATCGCCGCCTCCGTGAGGCGCGCCTGCGCTCCGGGCTTCCACCTGGCCATTCGCGGAGTCTAAGTTACGTCACCAGGTGACATCACCGTGCTACGCTGATGGCACACAGTGACATCACGGCGACCGGCCGCTGGTGTCCCACCCGAATCTTGGAGGTTCCCCATGCGTGTATTCGTCACCGGCGCGTCCGGTCACATCGGCCTGCCCGTCGTCGAAGAGCTCCTCGGCGCCGGCCACGAGGTGGTCGGGCTCGCCCGCTCCGACGACTCGGCGGCGAAGATCGAGGCCGCGGGCGGCGCCGTCCGGCGCGGCGATCTCGACGACCTCGACGGGCTGCGCGCGGCCGCGGGCGAGGCCGACGGCGTCATCCACCTGGCCTTCAAACACGATCTGATGGCGACCGGCCAGATGGACGCCGCGATCGCCGCCGACATGGCCGCGACCGAGGCCTTCGGCGAGGCGCTCGCCGGCACCGACAAGCCCTTCGTCAACACCAGCGGCACGCTGATGCTGGCGATGCTGGGTCTCGGGCGCACCGGCACCGAGGACGACCGCTCTCCCGGCGGCCACCGCGCCGACGTCGAAAACGCGACCCTCGCGCTCGCCGACCGCGGCGTGCGCGCGGCCGTCGTCCGCCTCTCCCCCTTCGTCCACTCCGACCTCGACAAGCACGGCTTCGGCCCTACCCTGATCGGCATCGCCCGCGAGAAGGGCTTCGCCGTCTATCCCGGCGAGGGCGCCAACCGCCTGCCCGGCGTCCACACCCTCGACG
>DASZUW010000395.1:0-10481 GCA_035547475.1 Solirubrobacterales bacterium | reverse complement strand
CCTCTATACCCGCACTTTTCGGCCCATCGACATCCGGACCGGATGGCCGCGGAGTTCGTGACGGACCCCGGCTCCTTTTCACGCTTGTCTACCGGCCACCACGACGCCATCGGCATCGCACCACACCGTGCCCCCAGGCTGAAACGTCGCCCCGCCGAAGCTGACCGGCACACCCTTCGCGCCGACGCCGTCCTTGCGGCTGCGCCTCGGGACGGACGCCAGGGCCAGGAGGCCGAGGTCGATCTTCGCCAGGGCCTCGACGTCGCGGACCGCGCCGTTGACGATCAGGCCCGCCCAGCCGGCCTCGGCGGCGCGGGCTGCCATCGCGTCGCCGAGGAGGGCGATCGCGATCGAGCCGCCGCCGTCGACCACGAGCACGCGACCGTCGCCGGGCTCGGCGAGGACCTCGCGCATGACGACGTTGTCCTCGAAGCAGGAGACGGTCGCGATCGTGCCGGAGAACTCGCGGCGGGCGCCGAAGGAGCGCAGGGGGGCGAGGCAGCAGCCCAGCTCGGGCCGCTCGTCCAGAAGGTCGCAGGTGCTGGGCATATGTGTGGCCTCCTCAGGCGAAGGGGTTGAACGGGTCGGCGATGCCCGACCCGGTGTCGATCCAGACCGTCTTGACCCCGGTGAACTCCTCCACCGCGGCGGCGCCGTTCTCGCGGCCGATGCCGCTGTCGCCGAAGCCGCCGAAGGGCGAGGCGTAGTTGGTCTTGCGGTAGGTGTTGACCCAGACGGTGCCGGAGCGGATCGCCTTCATCATCCGCATCGCGCGGGCGAGGTCCTTGGTCCAGACGCCGGCGCCGAGGCCGAAGTCGGTGTCGTTGGCCATCCGCGTCGCCTCCTCCTCGTCGGCGAAGGTGAGGACGGAGGCGACCGGGCCGAAGACCTCCTCGCGGGCGATCCGCATCTCGGGCCGCACGCCGGTGAAGATCGTCGGCTCGAAGAAGAGGCCCCCTTGGAGCTCGGCGGCGCTCGGCGCGTCGCCGCCGGCGGCGAGCCGCGCGCCCTCCGCGGTCGCGATGCCGACGTATTCGCGGACCTTCTCGAGCTGCGCGGGCGAGGCGATCGTCCCGACCTCGGTGTCCCAGGAGAGCGGGTCGCCGAGGACGATCCGTTCGCTGCGCTCGACCAGCCGCCGCGTGAACTCCTCCTCGATCGAGGCCTCGACGAGGACCCGCGAGCCGGCGATGCAGGTCTGCCCGGCGGCGGCGAAGATGCCGCCGACGACGCCCTCGATCGCGGCGTCGAGATCGGCGTCGGCGAAGACGACGTTCGGCGACTTGCCGCCCAGCTCCAGCGTGTAGCGGGCGAGGCGCCCGCCCGCGGTGGCGGCGATCTGGCGCCCGGCGGCGGTCGAGCCGGTGAAGGCGACGAGGTCGACGCCCGGGTGGGCGACGAGGAGCTTGCCCGCCTCGGCGCCGCCGGTGACGACGTTCACCGTCCCCTCCGGGAAGCCCGCCTCCTGGGCGAGCTCGACCAGCCGCAGGGTCGAGACCGGCGTCACCTCGGAGGGCTTGACGACGATCGCGTTGCCCGCCGCCAGCGCCGGCGCCAGCTTCCACATGAGCAGCGCCAGCGGGCTGTTCCAGGGGGTGAGGCAGGCGACGACGCCGAGCGGCTCGCGCACCGTGAAGTGGAACATCTGCGGCGTGCTGACCGGGATCGTCTCGCCGTGGATCGTCTCCGCGATCCCGGCGAAGAAGCGCAGGTGGGCGCCGAGGCCGAGCGTCTGGGCGTGCTGCTCGCGCACCGCCTTGCCGTTCTCGCGGGTCTGCAGCTGGGTCAGCTCGGCGGCGTGCTCCTCGATCAGGTCGGCGAAGCGGCGCAGGGCGGAGGCCCGCGCGGCGGGGAGCGCGGTGCCCCAGCCGCCGGCGAAGGCGGCGCGGGCCGCCGCGACCGCCGCGTCGACCTCGGCCGGGCCGGAGTCGGGGACCGTCGCCCACTCCTCGCCGGTGTAGGGGTCGACGACCGGCAGCCGCCCGGCGCCGCCGCCGTGGTGCCTCCCGGCGATGAGGTTGTCCCAGCCGACCGGCGGGGTGCCCGGCGCGGGGCGCGGCGGCAGCTCGGTGACGCCGGTGCTCATGGGGCCGAGGGCGAGGCGGCCGCGAGCGCGTCGCGGAAGCGTTTGCGGATCGGCGGGCCGTGGCGTTCGAAGGGGTAGGGCTCGGGGTCCTCGGGGTTCAGCTCGAGGCGCACGAAGGTCAGCCGCGAATCGTCGGCGAGCGCCGCCCGCCCGGCCTCGAGCTCCGCCTCCCTCGACACCGTCAGCGCCACCGGGAACCCGCAGCCGGCGGCGACCGCGGTCAGGTCGGTCCCCATCGCGGTGTGGGTGCGCTGGCCGCCGGTCAGTCCCCAGGTGCCGTTGTCGAGGACGAGGACGGAGAGGTTCGCGGGGGCCTGGGCGCTCGCGGTGGAGAGCGCGCCGAGGTTCATCAGCAGCTCGCCGTCGCCGGTCATCACCAACACCTGGCGCTCCGGCCGCGCGAGCGCGAGCCCGAGGCCGACCGGGACCGCGCAACCCATCGCGCCGTCGATCGGGAAGAGGTTGGCGCCGTTCCCGGTGAGCCGGGAGGCGTCGAAGGCGGCGGTCCCGAGCCCGCAGACGATGAGGTAGCGGTCCGGGTCGTCGACGACCGCGGCGAGCGCGGCGGTCCGCGTCAGCTCAGAACTTTTTCGCACCGAGCAACCTCTGCGTCAGGAGGACGGCGACCGCGCGCCCTCCGGGTTCGACCATGCCGAGCGACGCCTCGACGGTCGGCACGACGTCCTCTTCGCGCTCCGCCCGCAGGCAGATCAGCCCCATCTCTTCGAGCACCGGCTGGGAGGCGCGGCCCATCGCGTACTGCCACGGGTTCTGCTCGCCGAAGTCGCCGCGCAGGGTGACCAGGGTGAGGAACGGGAACTGGCAGTGGGCGATCAGCGACAGCATGTTGATCGTGTTGCCGACGCCGCTCGACTGCATCAGCAGGACCCCCTTGGTGAGGCCGAGGTCGGCGCCCGCGCAGAGCGCCACGCCCTCCTCCTCGGTGGTCAGCGGCACGGCGACCGCGCCGGGGTCGGCGTGGGCGAGCTCGATCAGGTCGCGGTGGCCCGCGTCGGGGACGTAGGCGAACTGGGTGTAGCCGGCCTCGCGCAGCAGGCGGTAGGCGGGCTTCGACCAGGGCCGCGTCGTCGCCACGGCGGGCGTCTGCGTGGGGGTCGAGGTCACCCGTCGAGGTATAGCGCAGCGCCGCCGGCACGCGGCCGGGCGCCGCTGTCGAGGTCGACAGCGGGACGCGGCGGGCGGCGCGAGCGCGGGGTCTAAGGTGCGATCCATGAGCGCGATCGACACCCAAGCCACCCCTGTCGACTACCGCGAGCAGCTGATCGCGGGCGAGTGGATCGCCGGCCGCGGCGGCGAGCGCGAGTCGGTCGACCCCTTCCGCCAGGAGACCTGGGCGGTGATCTCCGACGCCGACGCGGCCGACGTCGACCGGGCGATCGCCGGCGCCCGCGAGGCCTTCCGCTCCTGGAAGCGGGTGACCGGCTACGAGCGCGCCAAGCTGCTGTTCAAGTTCGCCGACCTCCTCGAGGCCGAAGCCGACGAGCTGGGTCGCCTCGAGACCCGCGACAACGGCAAGATCGTCCGCGAGAACCAGAACCAGATCCGCTTCGCGGTCCGCAACTTCCGCTTCTTCGCCGGGCTCGCCGACAAGTTCGGCGGCGAGACGAAGCAGCTCGACTCCTACGACACGGTCGACTTCACGACCCGCGAACCGCGCGGGGTCGTGGTCCTGATCGCGCCCTGGAACTCGCCGATCCAGACGCTGTCGAACAAGCTCGCGCCGGCGCTCGCGGCGGGCAACGCGGTCATCATCAAGCCCTCCGAGCACACCTCGGCGAGCACGCTGGAAGAGGCGAAGCTCCTCGAGCGCGCCGGGTTCCCGCCCGGCGTCGTCAGTGTCGTGACCGGCGGGCCGGCGACCGGCGAGGCGCTGACCAGCCACCCGGGCGTCGACATGATCAGCTTCACCGGCGGGGTCGAGGGCGCGCGGCGGATCGCCGCGAACGCGGCCCGCAACGTGATCCCGCTGACGCTCGAGCTGGGCGGCAAGGGCGCCAACATCATCTTCGGCGACGCGAACCTCGACCGGGCGATCCCGGGCGCCGTCTCCGGCATCTTCGCCGCCGCCGGGCAGACCTGCGTGGCGGGATCGCGCCTGCTTGTCCACGACTCCGTGTACGACGAGGTGGTCGAGGGCGTCGCCAGGCGCGCCGGCGCGGTCAAGTTCGGCGACCCGATGGACCCCGCGACGCAGGTCGGCCCGATCTCCAACCTCGAGCAGCACGAACACGTCGTGCGGATGATCGAGGAGGCGCGCGAGGACGGCGCCGAGCTGGTCTGCGGCGGCAAGGCGCCCGACGCCTTCCCCGACGGCTGGTTCGTCGAGCCGACGATCTTCGGCGAGGTGAGGCCGGGGACGCGGCTGGCGCAGAACGAGGTGTTCGGCCCGGTGCTCGCGGTGATGCGGTTCTCCACCGACGAGGAGGCGATCGAGCTCGCCAACGGCACCGATTACGGGCTCGCCGCCGGCCTCTGGTCCCAGGACATCACCCGCGCCCACTCGGTCGCGCGGGAGCTCGACACCGGCACGGTCTGGATCAACACCTACCGGACCTCGGCCGCCCAGGCGCCGTTCGGCGGCGTGAAGCGCAGTGGCTACGGGCGCGAGCGCGGGGTCGAGGGGCTGATGGAATACCTGCGCGTGAAGAACACGATGCTCGACCTGTCGACCGAGGTCCGCGATCCCTTCATCCTCGGCACCTGAGGAGGCGCTCCTCGACCTCGTCGCGGGGCTGCGCTTCGAGGACCTGCCGGGGAGCGCGGTCGAGGCGACCGCGGCGCTGGTGCTCGACCAGTTCAGCTGCTGCCTGATCGGGATGGAGATGGACTGGACGCGGCGCCTGCGCGGCGTGGTGGCGCCGGCCGGGGCGGCGGCGCCGGGAGCGTCCGCGGTCATCTACGGCGATCCGACCCCGGTGAGCGCCGAGGTCGCGGCGCTGGTGAACGGCACGGCCGGCCACGGCTTCGACTTCGACGACCTCCACCTGCCGACGATGAGCCATCCGGGGTGCGTGGTGATCCCGGCGGCGATCGCGGTGGCGCTGGAGCGCGGCGCCGACGGCCGCGCCCTGCTGGCCGCGGTGGCGGCGGGCTACGAGCCGATGCTCCGCACCGGCCTCGCTGCCGGCCTCCGTTACGGCGAGCTCGGCTTCCACGCGACCGGGGTCCTGGGGCCGCTGGGCTCCGCCGTGGCCGCCGCGCGGCTCCTCGGGGCCCCGGCGGTCGACGCGCTCGGCCTCGCCGCCTCGATGGGCGCCGGGGTGAAGGCCTTCAACGAGGTCGGGCCCGGCATGGTGAAGCGCCTGCACGCGGGGCGCGCCGCCGAGGCCGGCGTCCTCGCCGCGCGCCTCGCCGCCGCCGGCTACGAGGGCCCTCGCCGCGCGCTCACCGCGCGCTTCGGCCTCGCCCGGGTGCTGGCGATGGGGGAGGAGCCCGACGTCGGCGCCCTCGGGCGCGCCCTCGGCGCCCCGTTCCTGGTCGAGGACATCTACATCAAGCCCTACGCCGCCTGCGGCGGGGTGCACGGCGCGGTCCGCGCGGCGGAGCTCCTATATGAGGAGCGCCCGCTCCGCGAGGAGGAGATCGCCTCCGTCACCGTCGGCGTGCCGCCCCGCGCGATCGCCCAGAACTCGAACCCGGAGCCGGTCGACCTGATGGCCGCCCAGTACTCGACCGAGGTCTCGGTCGCGATCGCCCTCCTCGGCGGCGCCACCGACCCCGACCGCTTCGTCGCCGCGGGCGCCGACGCCGACGACCCGTCCCGCCGCCTCGCCCGCCGCATCGCCCTCGAGCTCGACCCGGCCGCCGAGGCCGCCTACCCCGACCCGGTCGAGGGCAGCGTCGAGGTGAGGCTCACCTCCGGCGAGACCCTGAGCCGGCGCGCCGGCTCGAGCCCGGCGACCAGCCGCGGCTGGGACGTCGCCGCGGCGAAGTTCGAAGCCGTGGCCGAATCCCGCCTGAGCCCGGAGCACCGACGCGAGCTTTTGGGCGCGGTCGAGGCGTTGGCCGAAGGCGGGTCCGTGGCGGACTGCCTCGCCCCCATGTTCGCCTGATCAGGTGCGCGCGAGATCGGTTTTCCGGCTATATGCAACATTTGCAGGAATTTTGTATTGACGAAACCACCATGGGAAATGGCTTCGTGGCCTACGATCACTCGACCAATGGATGTCTGGGGGTACTTTCATCAGAAGGAGGCCGAGTTTCGCGAGCGCTGCGGGCATGTCCCCGACGGCGCTGTGTTCGAGGCCGATGATCCCGACGGGCAGAGTGGCGCCCTCCGTGCCCGCTTCTGGCTTGAAAATGATGTCTATCTGGATGTCTATGAGGGCGTCGAAATCGTCGATGGGTCTTATGTCCATCGGCGTGCATATTCCTACGCTCTGATCATCGACGGGGTCCATGAGCACAGTTGGGAACGCGACCCGACCCATCCGGAGATGCCCCTTCACGAGCATCACGGGCCCGAACGGAAGCGCTTTCCTAGCGACCGCATTTCGTTTGCGGAGGCGATCGAGCAGGTATGGGAACTCCTCAGCTCGCGGGAATTAGCTCCGTGGAGCCTTGAATCAGCCGATCCCGAATAGCTGCCTTATGCCAGCGCAGGCAGGTGTCAGCCCAGACCAGCCGCTCAAACGGCGGTATGTGGGGTGGGTCATCGTTCATCTTGTGCAGCCGCAGAAACGCGACCGAACTGAGTCCAAACTTTTCCTCGAAGCCGGCTAGGCGCGCTCGCAGCGCAGCCTCATCGGCTACCAGCCTCTCCATGGTCGATCTTCCTTTCTCGTCGGCGCATGCCGTCATGGCTTGACATGACGCATGCTCAGCTTGACAGGTGACGGTGCGGCAACGCAACAGGGCGTAGCGGCGCGCCCCAGCTGAATCCGAAATGTTGCGCTCATGGCGGCCGCAGCGACCGCGGCGGATGGGGAGTCAGGGACTCGGCGAGGGTCAATCGCGATCCCGAACCGACGTCGGGCCAAATCCCTGCCGTCGGGCTGATTGTCAAATCGCTAGACTGTCTAACCATCTTCTCTTCTACCCGGGAAAAGATCGAGACGGTTGGGTTCGTCGGGGTGGGTGCGATGGGGGATCCGATGTCGGCGCAGGTCGCCGCGGCGGGCTTCCGGACGCTGATCCACGACGCCGACCCGGCGCGCGCGCAGCGGCTCGCGGCCGAGGACGAGCGGATCGCCGCCGACCTCGACGCGATCGCCGCGGCCGACGCGGTCGTGCTCATGCTCCCCAACTCCGACGTCGTCGAGGCGGTGTTGCTCGACGAAGGGCTGCTGGAGCGGATGCGGCCCGGGTCGGTGCTGATCGACATGAGCTCCTCCGACGCGCGGCGCACGCTCGCGCTCGGGCCGACGGTCGCCGCGCGGGAGGTCGACTTCGCCGACGCGCCGGTCTCCGGCGGGGTCGCGCGCGCCGAGAGCGGCGAGCTGACGGCGATCGTCGGCGCCGCGGCGGACCTGCTCGCGCGGATCGAGCCGCTGCTGCGGTCGATGGCGGCGAACGTCTTCCGCGTCGGCGGCCTGGGAAGCGGTCACGCCGCCAAGGCGCTGAACAACCTGCTCTCGGCGACCGGCCTGCTGATCTCGATCGAGGCGGTCGAGGCCGGCCGGCGCTTCGGCATCGACCCCGCCACCCTGCTGGAGCTGCTGAACGTCTCCACCGGGATGAACCACGCGACGCAGACGAAGATCGACCGCTACGTCCTGAGCGGCCGCTTCGACTCCGGCTTCCGCGCCGAGCTGATGCTGAAGGACCTGCGGCTCGCCCGCGCGATCGTCGCGGACGCCGGCCTCGGCACCGAGCTCGCCGACGCGGTGGTGGAGCAGTGGGCGGCGGCCACCGAGCAGCTGCCGGCGGGCGCCGACCAGACCGAGATCCACCACGTCACGGCCGGCACGGAGCCGGCCGCACAGGAGGCGCGATGAGCGACGGTAAGCACACCCTGGGACCGCTGCGTCCCAACGTCCGGGCGGAGGGCGCCGGGGTCACCGAGATCCGCGGCCCGTACTACAGCTCCTTCGGCCCCGCCTACCTCGACGACCTGCTGAGCGTGCTCGCGCCGTTCGTCGACTGGGTGAAGCTGCCCGGCCCGGCGGTGCTGCTGCTCGACGACGAGGCGATCGGCCGCTTCGTCGAGGTCTGCCGCAAGCACGGCGTGAAGGTCAGCGCCGGCGGCGCCGTCGAGTGGGCGGTGACGCGCGGCCCGGCCGCCGTCGAGACCTACTTCGACGCGATCGCCGCGCAGGGCTACGACGTGGTCGAGGTCTCCGCCGGGATGCTGGCACTACCGGAGCGCGACTACCTGCGCCTGGTCGAACGGGCGAAGAAGACCGGCCTGCACGTGAAGGCGGAGGTCGGGATCCAGTTCGGCGCCGGCGGCACCTCCTCGGCGGCGGAGCTGGAGCGGGCCGGCACCGGCTCGGTCCCCGCGGCGCTGGCCAAGGCGCGCCGCGCGCTCGAGTCGGGCGCCGACATGATCGTGCTCGAGTCCGAGGGCGTCACCGAGTCGGTGACCGCCTGGCGCACCGACGTGCCCGCCGCCTTCGCCGACGCGATCGGCCTCGAGAAGCTGATGTTCGAGGCGGCCGAGCCGGCCGTCTTCGAGTGGTACGTGAAGAACATGGGCCCGGAGGTGAACCTCTTCGTCGACCACACGCAGGTGCTCCACCTGGAGAGCCTGCGCAGCGGGGTCTGGGGACCGAACGACCTGTGGGGACGCGTCGTCACCTACAAGGGCTGACACGAGCAATCGACCAAGGAGAGCAATGAGCAGAGTGATCGTCATCGGTGCGGGCAACGCGGGCCTCTCGGCCGCGATCTCCGCGCACCAGAGCGGGGCCGACGTGACGGTCCTCGACCGCGGCCCCGCCGACGGCTCGGGCAGCGACTCGTTCTACACCGGCGGCCTCTTCCGCGTCTCCTACTCGACGCTCGCCGAGCTCGAGGCGGTCGTCGGCGACCTCGGCATGGACGCAGCGACCGGCATCGAGCGCTACTCCTCCTACACGGAGGCCGACTTCCTCGACGACTGGGGCCGGGTCACCGGCTACCGCTTCGACGTCGACCTCGCCGAGGAGATCGTCGGCGAGAGCTACGAGGCGATCACCTGGCTCGCCGAACAGGGCGTGCCGTTCATCTCCGGGATCATCGTCGACGCCAACGGGCAGGCGCGCCACTCGCGGCCGGGTTGGCACGGCGGTTTCGTGGAAGTGTCGGGCGCCGGGCCGGGGCTGATGCGCGGGCTCCTCGGCGCCGCGGGCAAGCACGGCTTCGCGATCGTCAGCGACACCGAGGTGCTGGAGATCGAGCCGGCCGAAGGCGACCGCTCCGTCAAGGTCCACGCGCGGAACGGTGACGGGACGCGCAAGGCCTACGAGGCCGACACGGTCGTCCTCGCCGCGGGGGGCTTCCAGGCCGACAGCGAGTGGCGGACCCGTTGCCTCGGCCCGGGCTGGGACCTGGCCAAGGTCCGCGCCAGCCCCTTCAACACCGGGGCCGGGATCAAGATGGCGATGGCGCTCGGTGCCGCCCCGCACGGCAACTGGTCCGGCGCCCACGCGGTCGCCTGGTCGGTCGGCTCCGGCGACGCCGGCAGCCCCGCCACCAACCACATCTTCGAGCGCGAGAGCTACCCGTTCGGGATCAGCGTCAACGTCGAAGGGCGCCGCTTCATCGACGAGGGCTCCGACTTCGGCGCCTACACCTACGCCAAGTACGGGCGGGAAATCCTGAACCAGCCCGAGCAGCGCGCCTGGCAGCTCTTCGACGCCCGCTCGGCCGAGCACCTGATGGACGAGTACAAGCAGAAAAACCCCTACGCGGCGCGGGAGAGGGAGGACTCGCTGGAGAAACTCGCCGCGCGGCTGAGCGACCGCGGCGCGAACGGGGAGCAGATGCTGAAGACGATCGCCGAGTTCAACGCCGCGGTCGACGACGGCATCGAGTTCAATCCCTACGTCAAAGACGGGCGGCGGACCTCCGGCCTCGCGATCGAGAAGACCAACTGGGCGCAGGCGCTGGTCGAGCCGCCCTTCGAGGCCTACGAGGTGACCTGCGGGATCACCTTCACCTTCGGCGGCGTGCGGGTCGCCTCCGACGGCGCCGTCCTCGACGCCGGCAAGCGCCCGATCCCCGGCATCTACGCCGCCGGGGAGATGGTCGGTGGCCTCTATTACTTCAACTACGCGAGCGGCACCGGGCTGACCTCCGGCGCGGTGCTCGGCCGCCGCGCCGGGCGGGCGGCGGCCGCGGCCTGAGGGGATCGATGGGCGCCTCGCAGATGCTGCTCGACCGCCGGGGGGTGCGCCCGGCGCCCCTGCCCGGGGCGGGCGGGCGCGTCCGCGAGCGCGAGGAGTCCGACCGC
>DASZUW010000394.1:0-4228 GCA_035547475.1 Solirubrobacterales bacterium | reverse complement strand
AGCCAGTCCGGCATCCGCCAGCCGTCGTCACGGTCGACCAGGCCCATCGCGCCCTCCTATGTTCGATCAACGGATCGGCTGCGTGCTTCTTCGGCGGGGGTGGGAGTCCTCCCTATAGGGACAGGTTCTAAGTCGCGCTATACGCGACTTAGGCGCCACAGCCGCGCCGGCGGAGGCGCGAAGCCACGGCGGGTGACGCGAGGGGCGACGCATGTTTCACGAGAGCGTCAACGAGGTGAGGCGTCGTCACGAAGGCGTCGGGAACTCCACGCTTCCTCCCGTCTTCCTCATGCGTCATCACCGCTCAAGACCTGCTGTGGAGCGAAGCTTTCGCTATGCGAGAGGAAAGCTCCACGGCCGCAGGGGTCCGATGTCGATGGGCCGAAAAGTCCTCCATATCAGGACTTTTCGGCCCATCGACATCCTGTCCGCCTGAGGCTGTGACGGGACCGTGGAGTTCGTCACGGACCCGCGCCCCCTGTTTCACGAAAGCCTCACGTCCTGGGCGCCTCATGGGGGTCACAGCCTGCCAGGACCCCCATGAGGCGCCCAGGACACCCCTGCGGCGCCCCGAAGCGCTGTGGACGGCCCGCGCGAAACCCTGCGGCCCCCGTCCCCTCCCCCGTCCCCCCGCCCCCACCCGCGAATCGACAGAATCACCGCGTGGCCGACGAGCAGAAAGGCGCGGAGCCGGCGATCAAATTGGTCGGGCTGCGGCGCGTCTACGGCGAACGGGCGGCGCTCGAGGACGTGACGCTGGAGACGGCGGCGGGCGATTCGCTGGTCGTGCTCGGCCCGAACGGCGCGGGGAAGACGACGCTCTTGCGCATCCTGGCGACGCTCTTGCGGCCGACCGGCGGCGAGGTCCGGGTGCTCGGTTGCAAGCTCCCCGACGAAGCCTGGAAGCTGCGCGGCAAGATCGGCTATCTGGGCCACGAACCGCTGCTCTACCGCGACCTCTCCGGCCGCGAGAACCTCCGCTTCCACGCCAAGCTCCACGGCATCACCGGCGCCCGCGCCGCGGAGCGGATCGAGGAGCTCCTGGACGCGGTGAAGCTCTCCCACCGCGGCGACGAGCGCACCTTCGAGTTCTCCGCCGGCATGAGGCAACGCCTCGCGATCTGCCGCTGCGTGCTGCACGAACCGGAGCTGCTGCTGCTCGACGAGCCCGACTCGAACCTCGACGTCGAGGGGCGCGAGATCGCCCGCACGCTGATCGGCCCCGGCCTTGGCCACACGCGCGTCGTCGTCACCCACGACCCCGAGCGTCACCTGCCCGAGGCCGACCAGGTCCTGCGCCTCGACGTGAACGAGCCGGCGGCCGTGCGATGACGTCCTCGCGCACCGCCTTCGCGGCGATCCTCGGCAAGGACCTGCGGGCCGAGCTCCGCACCCTGCAGTCGCTGCCGGCGATGGCGCTCTTCGCCGTCACCTCGTTCGTGATCTTCCGCTTCGGCCTCAACCGCACGAGCCTCTCCGGCTCGCTCGCCGCCGGCGTTCTCTGGGCGACGCTCCTCTTCGCCGCCGTGCTCGGCATCAACCGCCTCTTCGTCGCCGAGCGCGAGGAGGGCGGCTTCGACGCGATCCGCCTCGCCCCGATCGACCGCAGCGTCCTCTTCACCGCCAAGGTCGCGGCGCTGATCATCTACCTGGCGGCGTTGGAGATCATCGCCGTGCCGATCTTCGCCGTCTTCTTCCTCAACAGCGCCGCGGCGCTCCCGCCGCTCATCATCGTCCTCCTGCTGGCCGACCTCGGCCTCGCCTCGGCGGGCACGCTGATCTCCTCGATGGCGGTCAATTCCAGGGCCCGCGATCTGCTCGTGCCGCTCGTCCTGCTGCCGCTCGTCGTCCCGCTGATGATCGCCGCCACGGCCGCCACGGAACCCCTGATGCTCCTGGGCGGAGTCTCCTACCACCGCTTCGGAACCTGGCTGATGGTGCTGGGTCTATACGATCTGATCTTCGCCCTGCTGGGCTACGCGGTATTCGACTTCCTGCTCGAGGATTGATCCGCCGCGCCCGGTGATATGGCGCCCCACCGAGCATGTACGGCAAAGGACTCAGACCCCTCTCGATCGCGACCCCCGTGGCGTTCGCGATCACCTTGGCACTGGTCTTCTTCTACGCCCCGATCGAAGCCGACCAGGGCTTCCTGCAGAAGATCTTCTACCTGCACGTGCCGCTGGCGATCGTCTCGCTCTGCGGCTTCGTCGTCGGCGGCATCTTCGCGATCCTCCACCTGCGCCGCGACGACCCGCGCTACGACGCCTACTCCTACGTCGCGATCCACATCTCGGTGATCTTCGCCGTCGGCGGGCTGATCACCGGCTCGATCTGGGCGAAGGGCTCCTGGGGCCACTGGTGGGTCTGGAACGAACCGACGCTGGTCAGCTTCCTGATCGTCTTCCTGCTGTACGCGACCTACTACCCGTTCCGTTACGCGATCGAGGACCGCCAGCGCCAGGCGCGCTACGCCTCGGTCTTCGCGATCACCGCGGGCGCCTTCGTCCCGCTCAACTTCCTCGCCGTGCGGATGTCGGCGTCGCTGGTCCACCCGCGCGTCTTCGCCACCGCCGAAGGCGGCCTGCCCGGGTCGATGATGCTGACCTTCCTCTGCGCGATCGTCTCGATGGCGCTCCTCTGGGTGACGCTGGTCAAGTTCGAGCTCTCGGCGAAGAGCGCCCAGGGGCAGCTGAAGCGCCTGCGCCGCGCCCTCGACGCGCCGACCGGCCCGCCGACCTCCCGCATCGCGCCGGAGGTGCACTGAGATGGCCACGCTCTTCGGCTGGATCGTCGCCGCCCCGGCCATCCCGAACGACGTCGGCGGCAAGTACGTCGCCGGCGCCTACGTCGTCTTCGTCGTCCTGCTGCTGATCTACGTCGGGATCATGGCGGCGAAACTGGCGCGGATCGAGCGCGGCCTGGGCGAGGTCGCCGAGATCGCCGAGCAGCGCAAAGCGGACGCGGCCGGCGAGGAGAAGCCGCGCGCGGAGGTCAAATCTTGAGCGAGATCCTGGCCCTGGGCGTGTCCCACAAGACCGCCCCCCTGGAGCTGCGCGAGCGCCTCTCGCTGACCGAGGGGCGCGCCGTCGCGGCGCTGCGCGAGCTGACCGAGGCGGCGACGATCGAGGAGGCCGCGGCGATCTCCACCTGCAACCGGACCGAGCTCTACCTGGTCGTCTCCGACCCGGTCGAGGCCGAGTCCGAGGCCCTCGGCGTGCTCACCCGCAAGGCCGGGATCCGGCCGACCGAGCTGCTCGGCCACCTCTACAGCCTGCGCGGCGTCGACGCCTCCCGCCACCTGCTGCGGGTGACGGCGGGGCTCGACTCGATGATCGTCGGCGAGGCCGAGATCCAGGGCCAGGTCAAACGCGCCTACGAGCTGGCGCTGGTCGAGGGCGCCACGGGGCCGATCCTGAACCGCCTCTTCCGCGGCGCGCTGGCGGCGGGCGGGCGCGCCCGCAACGAGACCGCGATCGGCGAGCGCGGCGTCTCGATCCCCTCGGTCGCGGTCGAGGTCGCGCAGCGCGCCCTCGGCGACCACCCCGAGCGCACCGTGCTGATGATCGGGGCCGGCGCCACCGCCGAACTCGTCGCCCGCGCGCTGGTCGCCCGCGGCGTGCAGACCGTCTTCGTCGCCAACCGCCACCACGACCGCGCGCTCGGCCTCGCCCAGCGCTTCGACGGCGAGGCGATCCGCTTCGAGAGCCTGCCCGAGCAGCTGACCCAGGTGGACCTCGCGGTCTCCACCACCAACTCGCCGCACCACATCATCGAGCGCGACGGGCTCGAACAGGTGATGGCGGAGCGCGAAGCGCGGCCGCTGATCCTGATCGACATCGCGGTGCCGCGCGACGTCGAGCCGGCCTGCCGCGAGGTCTCCGGCGTGAGCGTCTTCGACATCGACGACGTCCAGCAGATCGTCGAACGCAACGCGGGCGTGCGCGAAGCGGAGGCGACGCGGGCGGAACGGATCATCGAGACCGAGCTCGACCGCTTCTGCCGCTGGCTCGCCTCGCTGGAGGTCGTGCCGACGATCGCGGCGCTGCGCGAGCACGGCGACGAGGTCGTGCGCCGGGTGCTGGCGGAGAACGAGAACCGCTGGGAGGGCCTCGGCGACGCCGACCGCGAGCGGCTGGGGGTGATGGCGAAGGCGATCGCCTCGCGGATCCTGCACGAGCCGACGCGGCGCATCCGCCGCGCCGCCGGGTCCGACGACGCCTACCAG
>DASZUW010000393.1:0-1968 GCA_035547475.1 Solirubrobacterales bacterium | reverse complement strand
GCACCCCCGCACCCCCGCGTCCGGGGCGCCTCATGGGGGTCACAGCCTGCCAGGACCCCCATGAGGCGCCCAGGACACCCTTCCGCGCCCCGAACCCCTGTGGACTGCCCGAGCCAAATCCCCCGAAGGCGCCCGCGCCCCCGCCCTACCCCCCGAAACGATTCGTGATCGGCAGCCGCCGGTCCCTTCCGAACGCCCGCGGCGTGATGCGGATCCCCGGGGCCGCCTGGCGCCTCTTGTACTCGGCGCGGTCGACGAGGCGGATGACTTTGTCGACGACGTCGCCGGGAAGGCCCGCGGCGACCATCTCGTCGCGGCCCTCGTCGCGCTCGACGTAGGCCTCGAGGATGCGGTCGAGGAGGTAGTAGTCGGGGAGGGAGTCGCTGTCGAGCTGGTCGGGGCGGAGCTCGGCCGAGGGGGGGCGCTCGATCACCGCGGCGGGGACGAGATCGCGGCCGGCGCGTTCGTTGCGCCGTTCGACGAGCTTGTAGACGAGCGTCTTCGGCACGTCCTTGATCACCGCGAAGCCGCCCGCCATGTCGCCGTAGAGGGTCGCGTAGCCGACCGACATCTCGCTCTTGTTGCCGGTCGTCAGCACCAGCCACCCGTGGCGGTTGGAGAGGGCCATCATCAGGTTGCCGCGGATCCGCGCCTGGATGTTCTCGGCGGCGAGGTCGGGCTCGGAGGGTTTGGTCGGATCCGAGGACGACGAGTCGGCGTCGGCGGCGTCCGGGTTGAGGTGGCGGTCGAGCGCGTCGCGGTAACCGTCCATCATCGGCTCGATCGGGATCTCGATCAGCTCCGTGCCGAGGTTGTGGGCGATCTGACGCGCGTCGGCCTGGGTTTCCTCACTCGAATGCGGCGACGGCATGACGACCAGCGTCACCCGCTCCGGCCCGAGCGCGTCGACCGCGAGCATCGCCACCAGCGCCGAGTCGATGCCCCCGGAGATCCCGAGGCCGACGTGGCCGAACCCGTTCTTCTCGACGTAGTCGTGGAGGCCCAGCCGGAGCGCGGCGTAGACCTCGTCGAGGTCGCCCAGCGGCTCGGCGAGCGGCGCCGGGGCGCCCACCGCGGCCGGGACGTCGACGACCACGAGGTCCTCCTCGAACTGCGCCGCGCGCGCCAGCACGCTGCCGTCGGGCGCGAGCAGGAAGCTCTGCCCGTCGAAGACCAGTTCGTCCTGGCCGCCGACCAGGTTCACGAAGGCGAAGTAGGCGTCGTATTCGCGCGCCCGCTGCCCGAACATCTCTTCGCGCTCGTGCCCCTTGCCGCGGTGGTAGGGCGAGCCGGAGGGGTTGGCGACGATCCGGGCGCCCCCGTCGGCCTCGGCCTGGCCGGGGCCGCCCGGCGCCCAGGCGTCCTCGCAGATCGTCAGCCCGACGCGCGTCCCGGCGCCCTCGACCACGTCGCCGTCGGTCCCCGGCACGAAGTAGCGCTGCTCGTCGAAGACCGAGTAGTTCGGCAGCCGGTTCTTGCGGTAGACACGCTGGACGGCGCCGTCGGCGAGGACGGCGAGCGAGTTGTAGGCGTGGCGGTAGTCGCCACCCTCCTCGACCGGCTCGGCGAAGCCGACCATCACCGTGATGCCCGGCTCGACCCCCTTGGCGAGCTCCTCGACCGCCGCGACGTTCGCGGCGAGGAAGTGGCGCTTCAGGTAGAGGTCCTCGGCCGGGTAGCCGGGCACGCAGAGCTCGGGGAAGATCGCCAGCTCGGCGCCCGCCTCGCGGGCGCGTCCGATCCAGTCGGCGATCTTTGCCGCGTTGCCGTCGACGTCGCCGACGGTGGGGTTGATCTGGGCGAGGGCGATCCGCATCGTCGAGATCCTGAAGTATCCCCGCCGGAGGGGCGGACCAATCTTTCCGATCGCTTGAAGGAGGCCGGCTAGGGTGCCGCGGATGCTCGCGCGCCGCCTCGCCATCGCCGCCGCGGCCCTTGCCGCGGCGCTCCTGGCCGTCTCCGCGAGTG
>DASZUW010000392.1:0-3174 GCA_035547475.1 Solirubrobacterales bacterium | reverse complement strand
ATGCGGTCCACATGCCCGGCGCGACGTCGACCTCGACGAGCTCCGGGGCGCTCGACGCGATGCCGTCGCGCAGGGCGGCGGCGAGCTCGCGGCGCCCCTCGACCCGGCGTGCGCGCACGCCGTAGCCGGCGGCGACGGCCGCGACGCTCAGGCCGGGGAGGTCGAGGCCCGGCGCCCCCTCGACGCCGACGGTCCCGGCGAACCACTTGAGGATCGCGTACTCCTCGTTGCGCAGGACCAGGAAGGTGACCGGGACGTCGTAGGCGACGGCACTCCAGAAGCCGGTGATCGCGTACTGCGCCGAGCCCTCGCCGAGGACGCAGACGACCGGCCGGTCGGGCTCCGCCATCTGCACGCCGATCGACGCGGCGAGGCCGAATCCGAGGCCGCCGCCGGCGCTGAAGTAGTAGGAGCCGGGGCGCGAGAGGCGCAGCTGGTTGCGCAGCGCCAGCGTCGAGGAGGGGGACTCGAGGACGACGATCGCGTCCTCGGGGAGCGCCTCGCGGAGCGCGCCGTGGACGGTGGAGGCGTTCAGCGGGTCGGTCACCGGAAGGTCGCCGGGGCCGGGGTTCGGCTCGGGCGCCGGGCGGTCGGACTCGGGGACCGCCTCGACCAGCGCCGCCAGCGTCAGGCCGACGTCGGCGACGATCGCGTCCCCCATCGGCGCGCGCACGGCCTCGTCGGGGTCGGAGGTGATGGCGACGAGGCGGGCGCCCTCGGGCAACAGCGGCCCGGGGATGTGCGGGTAGTAGGGGAAGACCGAGCTGCCGACGACGAGGATCAGGTCGTGGCCCTCGAGCGTCTGGCCGACCGGGCCGATCGCGGGCGGCAGGACGCCGCGGAAGTTGGGATGGTCCTCGGGGAAGCCGAGGCGGACGCCGCCGGTCGCGGGCGAGGCCCAGACCGGGAGGCGCTGGCGCTCGGCGAGGGCCACGGCGCTCTCCCAGCCGCCCGCGGCGTCGACGTCGGGCCCGGCGACGAGCACCGGGTTGCGCGCCGCGTCGAGCTCGGCCGCGAGCCTCGCCACGGCCGCCGGGTCGGCGACGGCCCGCCCGGTCACCTTGCGGGTGATCGCGTGGCGCGCGTCGCCCGCGTCGAGCTCCACCTCCCAGTCGTCCATCGGCAGCGAGACGAAGACCGGCCCGCGCGGCGCCAGGCCGGCGAGGTGGGCACCGTGGGCGAGCGCCAGCGGCACGTCCTCGGCGCGCGGCGGCTCGTGGCTCCACTTCACCAGCGGGTGCGGCATCCGCGTCGCGTCGCGGTTGGTGAGGTTCGCCTGCAGGGTGATCTGGGCGCGCGCCTGCTGGCCGGCGGTGATCAGGAGCGGCGAGTGGTTGGCCTGGGCGTTGAAGATCGCCCCCATCGCGTTGCCGAGGCCCGGCGCGGTGTGCAGGTTGACGACCGTGGTGCGGCCGCTCGCCTGGGCGAAGCCGTCCGCCATCCCGACCACGACCGCCTCCTGCAGCCCGAGCACATAACGGAAGTCGCTCGGGAAGTCACGAAGCATCGGCAGCTCGGTGGACCCCGGGTTGCCGAAGATCGTCGTCATCCCCTGCTCCCTGAACAGGTCGAAGGTCGCCTCGCGAACGGTCGGCATCAACAGCATGCTACATAGATCGATGTAGTAATTCTGGCCGGCGCGTCGCACGTACGCGCTGCAGCACTTTCCGTCGCCATGAGGACAGCAACCGCTGCAGCGTGAGTGGGGGGCGTCGAGGAAACGCACGGAGGCCGCGCAAGCGCGCCGAACCCCTCGGCATCCCCCGCCGGCCGCCGCGCAATACGCTTCGGGTCCCCCGATTTCCCTGAAGACACCACGGAGGCAGAAACTTGAGCGTTGACGCAGGCGCCACCTCGGGCGAGCAGCTCTGGGGCGGCGAGACCACCAAAGCAGTCGACAACTTCCCGGTTTCCGGCGAGCGCGTGCCGGTCCCCGTGGTGCGCTGGCTCGGCCGGATCAAGTCCGCCGCGGCGGAAGCGAACGGCGCGCTGGGCAAGCTCGACGGCGATCTGGCCGAGCGGATCGCGACGGCCGGGACCGCCGTCGCCGAGGGCAAGTACGACGACCAGTTCCCGATCGACGTGTTCCAGACCGGCTCCGGCACCTCGTCGAACATGAACGCCAACGAGGTGATCGCGAACCTCGCGGGCGACGGCGCCCACCCGAACGACCACGTGAACATGGGGCAGTCGTCCAACGACGTCTTCCCGAGCGCGGTGCACCTGGCGGCGCTCGACGAGGTCACCCATGACCTCTTGCCGGCGATGGGTGCGCTGGAGGACGCGCTGGCGGCGAAGGCGAACGAGCTCAAGGACGTCGTCAAGGCCGGCCGCACGCACCTGATGGACGCGGTGCCGGTGACGCTCGGCCAGGAGTTCGGCGGCTACGCGGCGCAGGTGCGGCTCGGGGTCCAGCGGGTCGAGGCGACGCTGCGGCGCGTCGGGCAGATCCCGCTCGGCGGCACCGCCACCGGCACCGGCCTGAACACCCACCCGGAGTTCGCCGCGAAGGTGCGGGAGAAGCTCGCCGCCGACACCGGCCTCGAGATCTCCGGCCCGCTCGACGCCTTCGAGGCCCAGGGCAACCGCGATGCGCTGGTCGAGCTGTCGGGCGCGCTGAAGGTCTACGCCGTCTCGCTGAACAAGATCGCCAACGACCTGGCGCTGATGGGCTCCGGCCCGCGGGCCGGGCTTGCCGAGCTGCGGCTGCCGGAGCTCCAGAAGGGCTCCTCGATCATGCCCGGCAAGGTGAACCCGGTCATCCCCGAGGTCGTCATCCAGGTCGCCGCGCAGGTGATCGGCAACGACGCGGCGATCACGATCGGCGGCATGCAGGGCCAGTTCGAGCTCAACGTCCGGGTGCCGCTGATCGCCCGCAACCTGCTCGGCTCGATCAAGCTGCTGGCGAGCGCCTCCCGCCTCCTGAACGAAAAGTGCGTGGCGGGCCTCGAGCCCAACGAGGAGATGACCGAGCGCCACGCCGAGGCCACCCTGGCGACGGCGACCGCGCTCAACCCCCACATCGGCTACGACGCCGCCGCGGCGATCGTCAAGGACGCCGCCGACTCCGGGCGCCCGCTGCGCGAGGTGGCGCTGGAGCACGGCGTCAGCGTCGAGACCCTGGACGAGGCCCTCGACCACCGCGCGATGGCCCGTCCCCACGACAACTGATCC
>DASZUW010000391.1:0-8776 GCA_035547475.1 Solirubrobacterales bacterium | reverse complement strand
GGTCGGCCAGAACGTGGTCGTGCTGACCGGCGGGATCGACCTCTCGGTCGGCTCCAACGCGACGCTGACCGGCCTGCTCGCCGCGATCATGATCGACGGCTATCCGGAACGGGCGCTCCCGGTCGTGATCGCGGTGCTCCTGATCGGCGCGCTGATCGGCGTCGGCCACGGCCTCCTCGTCGCGCGGGTGAAGCTGCCGCCGTTCGTGGTCACGCTGGCTACGTTCTTCATCCTTCAGGGCGTCGCCTTCATGATCACCAGCTCGCCGACCGGGCAGGTGACGAAGAACCTCTCCGACTTCGCCCTCGAAAAGTCGGGCTTCTTCCCGCACGCGTTCGTCGTCCTGATCGTCGCCGTGGCGCTGGTCGCCTTCCTGCTCTACCGGACCGCGCTCGGGCGCAACATCTACGCGGTCGGCGGCGACGCCGAGGCGTCGCGCTCCAACGGCGTGCCGGTGACCTCGACGCTGATCTGGGCCTACGTCGTCTGCGGCCTGCTCGCGGCGGCGGCGGGGATCATGCTGGCGGCGCGGGCGACGATCGGCTCGCCGACCGCGGGGCAGGGCCTCGAACTCTCGGCGATCGCCGCGGTGGTGATCGGCGGCAGCTCGCTGACCGGCGGTCGCGGCACGCTGATCGGCACCGTCGGCGGCGTCCTCCTCTTCGCGCTGATCGAAACCTCGTTCACGCTGCTGCAGATCGAAGCGACGCTGAACGACCTGATCCGCGGCCTGGTCATCATCGCCGCGGCGGCGATCTTCGTCTCCAAGGACGACCGTTGAGCGGGCGCGTGGTCGGGCTCGGGGAGGCGCTGGTGCGCCTCTCGCCGCCGGGGATGGGGCGGCTCGAGGTGGCGACGCAGCTGCAGCTCGAGGTCGGCGGCGCCGAGCTGAACGCGCTGATCGCGGCGCGGCGCTGCGGCATGGAGGCGAGGTGGCTCTCGCGGATCGCCGACAACCCGCTCGGCCGGCGGCTCACCGCGCACGCGCAGGCGCACGGGGTCGAGGCGCGGGTGCAGTGGGAGCCGGGCGCGCGGGCGCCGGTGTACTTCGTCGAGCAGGGCGTCGACCCGCGGCCGACGCGGGTGCTCTACGACCGCTCCGGCAGCGCGATGGTCGGCCTCGACGCGGGCCACTTCGACTTCGCCGCCGAGCTCGCCGGCGCCGAGGCGGTGCTCTGCAGCGGCATCACCTGTGGGTTGGGCGAGGGGCCGACGCGGGCCGTGCGCGAGCTCTTCGCCGCCGCCGGGGCGGCCGGCGTGCGCGCCTTCTTCGACGTCAACCACCGCAACTTCCTCTGGAGCTGGGACGAGGCGGCGCCGGTCGTGCGCGAGGTGCTGGCGGGGGTCGACGTGCTCTTCGCCAGCGGCTTCGACCTCGGCCGGCTGCTGGAGGCCGACGGCGAGCCGGAGGAGCTGGCGGCGCGGGCGCTGGAGCGGTTCGGGCTCGAGCTGGTGGTGCTGCGCGAGAACGTCCACTCGGGCCGGCGGGTCGAGGTGCGGATGACCGCCGTGGGCGCCGACGGCTCCCACCGCAGCGCCGCGCACGGCGCCGAGGTGGTCGACGGCTTCGGCGGCGGCGACGCCGCGCTCGGCGTCTTCGTCGCGCGGCTCGCGGCGGGCGACGGGCTCGACCTCGCCACCGACCTCGCCGCCCGCGCCTGCGCCTTCAAGCACACCCTGCCGGGGGACGCCTGGGTGGGCGGCCCCGAGGACCTGAACAACGAACACACCCGGAGGATCCTGCGATGAGCGATGCCGAGGAGTCGATCCGCGAGCGACTGGAGCGCACCGGCGTGCTGGCGATCATGCGCCTGCGCGACCACGGGCTGGCGGTGGAGGTGACCGAGGCGTTGGTGCGCGCCGGGATCGAGATCTTCGAGCTGACCCAGGACGATCCGGGGGCGCTCGCCTCGCTGCGCGCGGTGCGGGCGGCGCATCCGGCCGAGGTGATGGTCGGTGCCGGGACCGTGCTCGACGTCGAGACGGTCGCGGCGGTCGCCGCCGCGGGCGCGCGGTTCGTCGTCTCGCCGAACCTCGACCTGGCGGTCGTCGAGGCGACCCGCGGCGCCGGCCTCGAGCCGGTGCCCGGGGTGGCGACGCCGACCGAGGTGGCGCTGGCGCGCGCCCACGGGGTCGAGCTGCTGAAGCTCTTCCCGGGCGGCGAGCTCGGCATCCCCTACATGAAGGCGCTGCACGGCCCCTTCGAGGACGCCGCGATCATCCCGACCGGCGGCATCGCCGCCGAGGAGACCGGCGCGTGGCTGGAGGCGGGGGCGCTGGCGGTCGGGCTCGGCGGCAGCATCTTCCCGACCCGGCCGACCGAAGCCGACCTGGGCCGGATCGAGGAGCGGGCGCGGATCGCGGTGGAGTCGGCGCGGGCGGTGCGCGGGCGATGATCGTCGACGGCCACGCGCACGTCTTCCTCGCCGCGACGGCGAGCGCGCGGCGGACCGACGAGCTGATCCCCGCCGCGCGCGAGGCGCCGATCGAGCGGCTCGAGGCGGCGATGGAGGCCGCCGGCGTCGGCCGGGCGGTGCTGGTGGCGGTCGACCGCGACGACGACTACGTGCCGCGGGTGCGGCGCGCGCGCCGCGCGCGCTTCGCCGCGATCGCCGTCGCCGGGCCGCGGGAGCTGGGGCAGGTCGACGGGGTGGACCCGGTCGCGGCGCTGGAGCGCCGGCGCGAGGGCTTCGACTTCGACGGTCTGCGCACGGGGTGGCTGGGCCGGCCGGGCCGGCCGCTGGCGGAGAGCCCGGCGCTGCCGGCGCTGCGGTGGCTCGCCGAGCGCGGCCTGCCGCTGTGGAGCTACCTGGCGCCGGACCAGCTCGAGCTGCTGCTGGAGCTTCCCGCGGTCGTCCCCGGCCTCACCGTCGTCCTCAACCACCTCGGCTTCTTCCCCGCGGGGATGCGGGTCGACGACCTCGGCCGCCCGGCCTTCGCGGCCCCGCTGGTCGCCGAGCGCGTCGAGGCCGTCCTCGGCCTTTCCCGTCATCCTGGGGTCGTGATGATGATCTCCGGCCAGTACGCGCTCTCCGCCGCTCCCCACCCGCACCGCGACCTCGACGAGCTGATCGGCCGCTGCGTCGAGTCCTTCGGCGCCGAGCGCTGCCTGTGGGGGTCGGACTTCCCCTGGATCGAGACCGAGCCGGGGTACGCGGAGACGCTGGCGCTGGTCGAGCGCGCGCTGCCGGGCGCGAGCGCCGCCGAGCTCGACGCGATCCGCGGCGGCACCGCCCTGCGCCTCTTCCCCCACCTCGCCCCGCCCGGCTGTTCCTCTTGCCGGAATGGCGAGGAAAAGGAACAGCGGCAGGAGGGTGTCCGGTGAGCGCGGCGCCGCAGCGGACGCGGGGGATCTCGCGGCGCGCCGACCGGCTGCCGGTGCAGGCGATCCGCGAGGTCATGGAGCTCGCCTGGGCGAATCCCGACGCGATCCACCTCGAGGTCGGCGAGCCCGACTTCCCGACCCCGGACAACATCGTCGAGGCGGCCGCGCGCGCCGCCCGCGAAGGGCACACGAAGTACACGCCGAATGCCGGCATCCCGCCGCTGCGCGAGGCGCTCGCGGCGAAGGTCGCCCGCGTGAACGGCTACGAGGCCGCGGCCGGGCAGATCGTCGTCAGCGCGGGCGGGGTGGAGGCGATCCACGCGACCCTGACCACGCTCGCCGACCCCGGCGACGAGGTGCTGATGCCCGACCCGGCCTGGCCCGACTTCGTCCAGATGGCGGCGCTCCTCGGTACCCCGGCGCGCTTCTACCACCAGACCGCGGCGACCGACTACCTGCCCGACGTGGCCGAGCTGGAGGAGCTCGTGAACGAGCGCACGCGGGTGCTGATCGTCAACTCCCCCTCGAACCCGCTCGGCGCGGTGATCCCCGGCGAGCGGTTGGCGGCGCTGGTCGAGTTCGCCGAGCGCCACGACCTCTGGCTGATCTCCGACGAGTGCTACGACGAGATCGCCTTCGACGGCGACTTCGTCTCGACGATGGCGGTCGCGCCGAGCCCGCGCGTCGTCTCGATCTACTCCTTCTCCAAGGTCTACGCGATGACCGGCTGGCGGATCGGTTATGCGGTCGCGCCGCCGGAGGTCGCCGCCGCGATGACGCGGCTGCAGGAGCCGCTGATCTCCTGCGTGAACGCGCCGACGCAGATGGCGGCCCTCGAGGCGGTCACCGGTCCCCAGGACGTGGTCGCCGCGATGCGCGACGCCTACCGCGAGCGCCGCGACCGGGCCCTCGAGGTCCTGCGCGCCGGCGACCTCCCGGTCCGCACCCCGAAAGGCGCCTTCTACCTCTGGGTCGACATCTCCCGGTCGGAGCGGCGCAGCGACGCCTTCGTCCGCGAGCTGATCGAAGAGCGCTCCGTCGCCGTGTCCCCCGGCACCGCCTTCGGCGCGGCCGGCGACGACTTCGTGCGCCTCTCGCTCGCCTCCGACCTGGAGCACCTGCTGGAGGGCAGCCGCCGCCTCATCGCCCAGGTCGACGCGAGCGCCTAGGCGCCTCCGGCCGGTCGACCAGCACGCCCCGGGGCCGGGTCGAGGAGATCGCCGGCAGGCAGCCGGCGCTCGAAACCTCGCGTCGGCGAGAGGGGTGCGGAGGCCCGTCCCCGCGAGCCGGCCCGCGGCCGCCGCCTGCCTCCTCAGTCCTGCAGCGCCAGGTACTCGTGGATGACCCGGACGGCCATCGAGCCCTCGCCGACGGCGGAGGCGACTCGCTTGATCGAGCCGGAGCGGCCGTCGCCGACGGTGAAGACGCTGGGGTGGCTGGTCTCGAGGGGGAGGGCGGGGCGGCCGATGGCGCCGGTGGTGCCGCCCAGGTGGGTGACCTCGAGGTCGACGCCGGTGAGGAGGAAGCCGTCGTCGTCCTTGGCGACGGCGCCGTCGAGCCAGTCGGTGCAGGGGTCGGCGCCGATGAAGACGAAGAGGCCGCCGACGTCGAGGTCGCGGCGCTCGGCGCTGCGGTTGTCTTCGACGACGATGCCGTCGAGGGCGGTCTCGCCGGCGACCTCGCGCACCTCGTGGTGGAGGAGGACCTCGATGTTGTCGATCGCCGCGATATGGTCGCAGAGGTAGCTCGACATGCCGCGGGTGATGTCGCCGCCGCGCAGGAGGAGGTAGACGCGGTCGACCGTGCCGGAGAGGTAGATCGCCGCCTGGCCCGCCGAGTTGCCGCCGCCGACGACGGCGACGCCGGCGCTCCCGCACATCCGCGCCTCGACCAGGGTTGCGGCGTAGAAGACGCCGGAGCCGTTGCGCTCCTCGATCCCCTCGACCGGCAGTTGGCGGTAGGCCGCGCCGGTGGCGAGGACGACCGTCCGCGCCGCCAGTTCGTCGCCGCTGTCGAGCTCCACCACGTAACGGCCGTCCTCGCGGCGCAGGCTCTCGGCCCGCTCGGGCACGGCCGTGCGCAGGCCGAAGCGGCGCGCCTGGGCGATCGCCCGGTCGGCGAGGTCGGCGCCGGAGATGCCGGCCGGAAAGCCGAGGTAGTTCTCGATCCGCGAGGAGGTGCTCGCCTGGCCGCCCAAGGCGACCGCGTCGACGAGGATCGTCGAGAGGCCCTCCGTCGCCGCGTAGACGGCGGCGCCGAGCCCGCCCGGCCCGCCGCCGACGATGAGGCAGTCCCAGGCTCGCTTCGCGGTCTTGTTCGGCGCGCGCAGGTTGAGCGCCGTCGCCGCCTCGAGGATCGTCGGCGCGCGCAGTACCGTCTTGCCCGAGGCCAGCATCGGCAGGTCCTCGGCGGCGGGCGGCTCGCCGCCGGTCGGGGCGACGATCCCGTCGGCGCCGTCGAGGTCGATGAAGCGGTGGGGAACCCGGTTGCGGGTGAGGAACTCGCGCAGCTGGCGCGTCCCCGGGTCGCTGCCGTAGCCGATCAGCCGCGCGCCGCTCTCGGCCTCGATGATCGTCCCCCGCCGCGCCACCAGCGCGTTCATGATCAGGTCGCCCAGCCGGGTGTCGCGGGAGACGACCTCGCGCAGCGCCTCGCGGCTGACGAAGATGCCCTCGCCCTCCTCGGCGACGACCGCGGTCAGCAGCGTCGGCTCGAGCGTGATCAGGTTCAGCTCGCCGGTGAACTGGCGCTCGCCGAAGCGGACGAGGACGCGCTCGCGCTCGGTGCCCGCCTCGTCGAGGATCTCGACGCAGCCGCGGAGCACCACCACCATGTCGTAGTCGAGGTCCCCGGGCGCGTAGAGGACCTGCCCCGCGCTCAGCTTCTCCCGCCGTCCCGCCGCCTCCATCGTCGCGACCTGCCCCGGGTCGAGCCGGGGGAAGACGACGTCTGAGTCTTCGCCGAGCGGCGGCCGCACGGGGGGCTGGGAGGAGGAGCCCGGATCGCTCATCTGTCCTAACGTAGACGGTCCGAGGGTGTCGGGCGGGTAGCGTTGGCGTGTGGCGACGAAGACGGCGAGCGACGCGGCGCGCGAGGCCCAGCACGCGCGGCTGATGGAGGGCCTCGCGGCCTCGATCCGCGAGAAAGGGCTGGCGGGGACGCAGGTCTCCGACATCGTGCGCCACGCGCACGCGTCCCGGCGCACCTTCTACAACCATTTCGAGGACAAGGAAGCGTGTTTCGTCGAGCTGATGACGACGCTGGCCGACGCGTTCCTCGCGGAGGTCGACCGGGCGATCGACCGCGAGGCGCCGATCGCGACGCAGGTCGACCAGGCGGTCGACACCTACCTCGGCCTCGTCACCGGCGACCCGGCGCTGCTCTCGACCTTCGCCAGCCCGGCGCTCGGGGAGCGGACGGTGCTGGCGCAGCGGCAGGGGTTCGAGCGTTATGCGGAGCTGATCGTCGCCGTGGTGGAGGGGGACTCGGCGCGGGACCCGCGCGTGCAGCCGATCTCGATCGAGCGCGCCTACATGCTGGTCAGCGGGCTGCACCAGACGCTGGTGCGGGCGCTGGTCCGCGGCGAGGACCTGGACCGCGTCTCCTACGAGTTCAAGGCGGTCATCAAGGCGGCGCTCTCCGGCCCGGCCTGAGCGAGGGGGCGCCGGCGGACCACGGCGACGCCGCCCTTCGACGGGGCGAAGGCGACGCCGCGGAAGCTTTCGCGCTCGCCCGGCTCGCTCGTCGGCGCGAGCTCGAAGTTGCGCAGGAGCGTGCGCAGGACGACGTCGATCTCGAACTGGGCGAAGGCGGCGCCGAGGCAGCGGCGCAGCCCGCCGCCGAAGGGGATCCAGGCGTAGGTGTCGGGCTTCCTGCCGACGTAGCGGTCGGGGTCGAAGCGCTCCGCGCGCTCGTGGAAGCGCTCGTCGTGGTGGAGCGGGGCGATGCCGGTGACGACGCTCGTGCCGGGTGGGATCAACCACTCACCGAGCTCGAACGGCTTCATCACGACGCGCCCGGTCGCGTTGATGACGGGGCGGACGCGGAGCACCTCCTCGGCGGTCGCGAGCCGCAGGGCGTTCTCGTCGGTGCGCGCCTCCTCTTCGAGCCGGCGCAGGATCTCGGGGTGGCGGCGGAGGCGCTCGACGCTCCAGGCGAGCGTCGAGGCGGTGGTCTCGTGGCCGGCGACGAGGAGGGTGAGGAGCTCGTCGGCAAGGTCGGCCTTGTCGACCTCGCCCCTGTCGGCGAGCTCCGCCCGCAACATCAGCGCGAGGATGTCGATCCGCGCGTCGAGGTCGGGGTCGGCGAGGTGCTGGTCGACGAGCGTGTCGGCGAGCCGGCGATAGCGGGCGTGCATCCGCTTCCAGCGGGCGCCGGGGCTGTGCCGGCCCCAGTCGCGGCGCAGGATCGGGATCGTCACGAGCCGTTGCCCGAGCGTCGTCATCGGCGGCAGCAGCCGTTCCAGTTCGGCGAGCTCGCGCCCCGCGGCGCCGAACACCGCGCGCAGGATGATCCGCAACGTGATCGTCTGGAAGGACCCGATCGAGGCGAACTCGACCCCGTCCCGCCACGAGCCCATCTCCCGCAGCGCCTCCTCTTCGATGATCGCCTCGTAGGAGCGCATCCGCTCGCCGTGGAACGGCGGCAGCAGCATCCGCCGCTCGCGCAGGTGCTCCTCTTCGTCCATCGAGAAGAGCGACCCGGGCCCGAGCACTTCCCCGAGCGGGTTCTTGCCCCCGTGCAGCACGTCGGCCTTCGCCGTGTACACCTGTTTCACGAGATCCGGACTGGCGACCAACACCATCGTCCCGAACCCTGGCATCCGCATCGTCAACGCATCCCCGTACCGGGCGGTGAGCCGCCTGACCATCGCGTTCCGCGCCACCAAGAAGGCGATCCCGTTGAGCACCTTCGGCGTCCTCGGGCCGGGCGGGAGGCGGTAGGCGGGCGAAGCCATGTGGAGCATGGTACTGACGAGTACCGGTGTGTCAAGAGGAGGTGGCCGGGGCCGGGTCGGAGGCTGGCGGCCGGGCGGGGGTTCGGGAGGCGGGGAAGCTGTCGCCCGGGGGCGAGGATCCGGGGCGCGGGGAAGCTGGCGCCCCGGGCGGCTGATCGGCGACCCGGGTCTCCTGAGGTCGCCGATCAGCCGCCCGGGTCGGGAGGTGGTGCGGGAGGGGCCGGGGGTCCGTCACGCCTCCGTGTCCTTCTCCCCGGAAGGCGTGCGTGTCCCGTGCGCCTCCCGTGCGTGGTACGACGGCTCCCGGGCGCCCAGGGATCTGCGTGGTTGGAAACTTGCGATATACGCAAGTTTCCAACCACGCAAGGTCCCGGCCGTCTGGACGCGGCGCACCCGGCGTGACCCCGCGGCGAAAGGCGCACGGAGGCGTGACCCCGTGCGCCTTCCGTGTCCTTCTCCACGCTCCCGTGCGTGTCCCGTGTCATCTCCCGGTC